>JAGWBG010000327.1:0-2137 GCA_021296015.1 Dehalococcoidia bacterium
ACCTGCTGGACCACCTGGTAATCGGCAGCGGCGGCCGCTACGTCAGCCTGAACGAACGGAAGCTGGGGTTTGAGTAGGGGGAAAGGAAATTGATGAACCGCTCATCTTGAGCCTGTGGAAGGCCGTTCCCGAAGAGGGTTGCGGTTCAACAGACTCACTTGGGGAAAGGTGAGTGCAGAACTATTGCCGTGTTCAGAATAGGCCAGCACGGGGTCAATTCTTTGGAATTGTGACCTACCTGAAATTGTGGCCTCTTACCGTTCTCGACTCTATAACCCCCTAGAGGCGAGTGCAAAACGTTGTTGCTGAACTTATAGCAGGCTGAAGTTTTAACCAGAATAGTAGTGATTATTAAGATGCCAACTATTATTCTGCTCAGGTAGAAGTAGTAGCGGCGCTGGTGACAACTGCAAGTAGCAAGCGCCGCTTTGGCTATGGCAGAAGACAGATGCAGAAATTCAGGCTTGGAACACGTCCGCTCGGGAGCGGTCTACGCTGGGGATTTCCTCGCTGCAGAAGAATATAGTCTTCCCCAACCTCCGCGCCTCTTCAAGCTCTATATTTGCGCCCTTGGATTCACCAACAAAGATCAGCGCGTCGCACACGTTCAACCACGGCGCATCCCAGGCCATGAAGTCGGCCCATGAGAGGTCCAGCCCTACTTCCTTGGCCCTCTTGTCAACCAGGTCAGTCAGATGAGGCACGTAGGGGAAATGACCCTTGTTGAAGATTTCAATACCGACATCAATGGCTCGATTCACGTTTCCATCAATTTCCTCCCGCTTATTGGCCGTGTAAGGTCCCGCAACATATATAAGCAACGGTTTCATCAGTTGGCCTCCTTATATCTGAACTTAAGGACCAGTAGGTCCAGGATTCTCCCGAAATAGCGTTTCTCCTTGTGAATCCTGTATTCCAGAAGGACTACGTACGCCAGAACAACGAAAACCCACTCCAGCCCTGTAAAAAGATTCCTGCTGCAATCAAGAGCCACGTACGCCCCCAGGATTACTGCCATGAAAACCATCGAAAAGATTGTAACAGCACGTCTCTGCCATGCATCCGGATCCTCTCCTGGTGGCTCCTTCCGCTCTTTCAGCCACCGTAACGTGTCCCAGGCCACGTAGAATACGAAAACAACAAATAGAACGGACAATACGAACAGAAGGCTCTCGAACCTCACCAGTAGCAGCCAGTAGCAGGCCAGAAGAAGTATGTCCACTGCAAAGATAAGCACGCCAATCGTTCCTCTCGGCTCCTGCCTCCTCCTCAGCGAACGGTGATAACCCCACCAGCTGCAGAACAGGGTCAAATAGCCCACAAAAATTACTGCTATCTCAAACCTGCTATTTAACGCAGAGCTAAAGGACAAGGACTCAAACCAGTCCAACTTCATTACCTGCGTAAGCCCCAGGCCCATTACCACTGCGAACAGCACGTCAATAAATGTCGCCGTGGAGCTTAAGTCCCCATCCCCGACCCTTCTTTCGGGACTTTCACCCGCCTCTTTCCTTGGACATCCGTTTTCCAAAACGCACAACCTCGGACACATACTTGAGAGCTACCAACATCAACCGAAATGACCTCTATCTGCCAAGCCTACTCGATAGCCTGAATGACCCTCCTGATCCTGTCGGCCGCCTTATGTGCTGGATTCTTCGGAACCGGGCGGCGCCGCCCGATTTTCCTCTTTGCCATAAAAACACCTCCGTCCCGAAAGCCAAGGCGAAAGTATGGTTGTCCAAGCTCACACGCCTTGTTAAAGTAGCAACGTGATCACTTTCTAACCCTAGTCTACTCGGGTGTTTCGGGCATAGTCCCCTCGTCAGAGATAGTGGAGGGGGAAGATGTAGCCCTTGGGGTAAGCCCTTTTATCACAAAGGCCTCTGCCGTGGCAACTCTCACCAAGGTAAAGCTCTGTAATTACCTCAATGGGAGGGGTCAACTTCCCTTGCGCAGATCATCGAGCCTTTTAATGCATCCACACAGAAACGCCGGCCCTCCGGGCTGCTCATGTTTGATGGCGCCCATACACCAACACAAGGAGACCAATAATGGCCTACTTCAAGTTTGCCCAGGGTAGGGAAACCAAGGACCTGGCCCCGGGCGCCCGAACGCGCACCTTCTGGGGCGACAA
>JAGWBG010000327.1:2303-2613 GCA_021296015.1 Dehalococcoidia bacterium
ACTACGCCAAGGGCCTGGACCAGCCCTGCAAGGCCCTGGACGTGTTCAGCCCGGTAAGGGAGGAGTTCAAGTATTGATATAAGAGGAAAGGGGCATTACCGGCGGCCCCATCCCTCCGCTCATCCTGGGCCTGTAGTAAGAAGACATCTTAAACCTGTGAGTGGTTCGACAAGCTCACCATGAGCGGGTTAGCGGATAGCCAGGACCGGTAGGCTGGTCCGCCTTGCAGACGGCCCGCCCCCTACCGACCTTCCCTGATATAGTCGGAAACTCTTTCTGCAATCATCAGGGTGGTGGCGTTGGTGTTGGC
>JAGWBG010000029.1 GCA_021296015.1 Dehalococcoidia bacterium
TACTGAAGGAGGTAGCGATGCCTGGTAATCCCCTTCTCCTGCTTGTACAGGTCTCATGTGCGCCTGAGCACCAGGGGCCCTTCAACACCTGGTACAACAGCCATCTCCCCAACCTGCTGCGTATCCCCGCCTACCTCTGGGCACAGAGGTACATTTGCATAGAAGACAACAACCGCTTCAGCGCCCTCTACGGTGTGCGCAGAGTGGACGACCTGCCGACAATCCTCCAGAGGGAAGGGCCACACATGCACCCCATGGCTGCCAAAGAGTTCGCGGCGTGGGTAAACCTGATGGGAATATCGGACCGGCTTACCAACGTCTACGAGCAGATATACGGTGACCCCCTGCGAGACCCGTTGCTCCTCTCCAACCGGCCCCTGAGCCTTGTTACTGTGGACGTTGACCCGGCTCACGAGGAAGAGTTCAACCGGTGGTACAACGAGTCCCACGTACCCAACTTGCTGAAGGTCCCCGGCTACGTTCTGGCGGGGCGTTTCCGCGCCCTCGACCATCCCGCGGTGAAGAATTTCAACACGGGGCATAGATACCTTGCCATATACGAGCATGAGAGTGAGGAGATAATACCCTCTCTCAGAGACCGGGAAAGGATGAGTCCCGAGGCCCGCGCCGAATTTGGTATGTGGGAGAGCGTGGGGAAACCCCACACCACCGGCTTTGGCTGGGGTTTCTACCGGCTGATTTCGAAACACTTCAAGTGGCCCGACGAAGAGTCGCGCGCGGTGTAATGCTTCAGATTCAACCGGAGGGAACGAGAGCAGGCACAACCCCCAAGGTAGACCTGCCGCCCCAGAGCAAGTTCGGTTTCGTCGGCCGCCAGGACGAGATGGCGAGGCTGGAGCGCGCCTTTCGGGAGTCCCGCGTCGTTCTGCTCACCGGACCGGCGGGGGTGGGCAAGACTGAGTTGGCCTGCGGGTTCGCTCGCTGGTTGATTGACAAGGAAACGGAGCAAGGCGACGTGCTCTTCATCTCCTTTGAGTATGGGGCCGGGTTATGCCGCGTTCTTCACGAGATAGGCACTACTATTCAAGGCATAAGCTTCGCTCGCCTCTCCCTGGAACAACAGCGCAGGTGGGCCGTAGATTATCTCAAGAGTAACCCTTGCCTCCTCATCTGGGACAATTTCGAGAGATGTTTTCAATACCTCGAAGAAGAAGAGAGCCGGGAGATTGTGGACTTCCTCCGTGACATCTGCGATGGGTCAAGTGGCGTCCTCATCACCGGGCGAAGGAAGGACTGGCTTTACTCGCCTACGGCGGGCGGGATAGACTACGTCCACGAGGAGATCGGGGGACTCAAAGACGAAGACACCAGGCAACTGGCGAGTCTTATACTGGATGACGCTAAAGTGGAATCCCACGGTTTGGGCGCCGAATATGAGGAGCTACTGAGGGCCGTTCGGGGCAACCCCACGTCTATGAAGGCCATCCTTCCCCATCTGAAGGAGCACACTCCCTCAGAACTGGCCCGGGTTCTCCGGGAATTCGGCCAGGGAGACCCCAGCCCGTCCGACGTCATGGATGCTGCCCTGGATTGCTCCTTCTCCCTGATGTCGGCCCGCACAAAGGCACATCAGCCTTTCCTGTCCCTAGTCCGAGAGCGGGTTCTTCTCGACGTGCTCACCTTCATAACCCAGGGGGAAGTGTACCTGTCGGTCATGGGCGAGCAGATGGGATGGGGGGCGTGCCGCTCCTTCCTCAGAGAAGGCAGCGCCTACGGCATCCTGGAATCCATATCTCCCAGCGTCTACCTGATTCCGCCCCGGACATCTCCACTGCTCCGCCGGCATCTGGAGGGCCTCCTCACCCCCGACCGGATTGACACCCTGGACCAGGAGTTCTTGCGGGTCTACGCCGACCTGGGAGAGTATTTCCTGGACAATCTCGCCTCGGATTCCTCCACAGATTCCACGGTCACCGGCGTCCTGGCGGAGGAAGCCAACCTGCTCAAGGCCCTGCACATGGCCCAGACAGGCGAACAATGGGATAATGTCCAGCTTGTGCTCCAACCCTTGGCCCAAGTCTACAAGATGCAGGAGCGGGTCCTCGAGCTACGGCGCCTTCGAGAACGCCTGCTGCCCCACGTGGGCCCGGAGGCCGAGCAGGCAGAACGCCGGGGAGCCATAGAGCTATGGATGTACCTCCAGGCGACTGAGATTAACGATTCCATCAGCAGGCATGAGCTGGACAGGGCAGACGATATTTGCCACAAAGTATTGGAGTTCCTGGAGTCAAAGGATGTCTCCGCTAACCAGCCCCAAATAGCTTCCATCTGCCATCACTTAGGGCTGGTAGCCCAGGGTAAGGAACAGAACGAGGAAGCCAGAGAATGGTACAACAAGTCGCTGGCGATTTTCGAGCCTATGGGGTCCGAGGTCGAGGCCGAGTGCGCCGACAACTATCACCAGCTAGGTCTGATTGAACAGTCGCTGAAGCGCTACGACGAGGCGGAGGACTGGTATCGCAAGGCGTTAGAGGTCCGGGAGCGGTTGGGGGATGAGGCCGAGACCGCCAGCGAGAGCTATCAGATGGCCCTAGTATCCGAGGCCCGCCATGATTTCGAGCAGGCCGGCGAGTGGCACCACAAAGCGCGCCTGGCCTACGAGAACGTGGGAGACAAGGCCAACGCGGCTGCCGTATATCACCGGCTGGGGCTTATATCCCAGGCACACTTCGACTATGAGGACGCCTCGGAATGGTATCAGAAGGCCTTGCTGGCTTACGAGGAATTGGGGGATGAGGACAGCGGCGCAAGCGACTACTATCAGCTTGGGGTGATTGCGCTGAACAGATTCGACTACGAGGAGGCCGAGCAGCTTATCAATCTAGCCCTCGATGCCTACGAGGACCTGGGGAACGACGCCGCCGTAGCCAACGCATACCATCAGTTGGGTGTAGTGGCCCATTCCAGGCAACGCCCACGAAAGGCCGAGGAACTGTACCACAAAGCCCTCGATATATTCGTCAAGCTCGAGGATGAGATTGCCGCCGCCATTAGCTGGGGCCAGCTAGGTTTGCTTTGCGAACAGCTTCAGAACTATCCTCACGCCGTCTGGTACGTGGCACATACCTATGAGATAGCTTCAGCCCACCAGCTACCCTTGCTCCAGCAGGCCGGCAGGCACCTGTCCAGTCTGCGGGAAAAAATGGGGACCGAAGCATTCCTGGAGTGCTGGCAGGAGGTCTCCGACAGGGATATACTCCCCGAGCTAGACGGGTAGGGTGCTACAAGTGTAGCACCCCATTTGTACCTTCGGCGACCGTCACTTAAGCCGTGCTAGGGGCTGTATCCTGTAGGTTGCACAGCTTCTCGTGAATTCCGTGTGATGTGCTCCATCAGGAAGGCCACGTCCTGATATGCTCCCAAGTGCCCCAGACTGCCGTCCAGAGACCTCAACTCCTTCACCAGGTGCAGGAGGTCCTGGTGCACCGACGGGCTTGAGGAGTCAACGAAGGGCAGGCTGCTGTACCTGTCTGACGACAGGGCAACCACCGCTCCCAACCGCAGCAGGGCATCGTTCACCGTGCCAAACTGAATGTTGTCCTGACCCGTAATGCTCTCATGCTGTCGGTTGGATTCTCCGGTGGAGGGCGTCACCCACCGCAACTCCACCTCCCCTAACTTGAGGGCTCCGGCAAACCCGGGATTCTTCAACTCCAGCTCGTAAAAGGCGGTAGTGGCCGCGCCCGCGGGTATCTCTGCAAACTCTCGCCGGGCCTCAGTGAAGGACTGGTCCGAGGTGATGCGGTTCTCATACCCTACTATCCGCCAGGTATCCACCACGTCCGGGTCCCATGTCACCTGGGCACGGGTCTGGTCTGCGAAGGGTATGGACAGGGCCAGCCAGTTTTCCCGGCTGAAGGTGGCCCTCGCCTGCCCGGTGTCACTCAGGTAGCGATACCAACCGTTACCATGTTGAGCTAACTGCTCCAGAAGATAGTCGTTGTAGTTCTCGATGCCAACGCCGATGGTGATAAGGCGCAGGGGGTTCCTGCTGTCATGGTCGCCTGCGGCTTCCAGTATGGCGAAGGGGTCGGTGGCATCCACGTTGGCAACGCCGTCGGACATCAGAATGATGTAGTTGTAGGCGTCCGGGTTATCACGCCTTGCCCTGTCAGCAAGCTGCACACCCCGATTTAGTCCTGCCTGGACGTTGGTGGAGTTGTTGGGTGTAAGACTGCTGATGGAGCGTGCCACAGCCGAGTCGTCGGGGCGTCTATGTTCGACGGTATGCTCTCCAAGAACGATGGAACTGAAGTGGACTACGGCTATGCGGTCATGGGATCTCAGGCTTCGCCTGATGCTCACCGCCGCCTCCCGGGCTATGTCAACCCGGTTTCCGTTGGACATGGAGCCGGAGGCATCCAGCACCAGGGTGACGTTGACCGGCGTAGTATCATAGTCCATCTCCGGGGCTTGAAATGCGATGCGGGCCAGGTGCATTCGATTGTCCAGGGGATGGCGGACGACATTGGAGGAGATGGCAAAGCTGTCGTTGCGCAGAGGGCGCTTGTAGCCGTAATAGAAGGCGTTGATCCACTCCTCAGCCCTGACTGAGTCGGGGTCCACCTCGTACCCGGCTCGGGCCCAGTTCAGGGCCAGGTGGTAGGAGGTGCGGTCGGTATCCAAGCCGAAGGTAGAGACGTTGTCTACGGATGCAGACACGAACCTCTCTCGCACATAGTCCTGGAAACTCGTGGCCGATGCTATACCTTGCGACGTTGCCCGCGAAGATACAGCAACGGGAGTCCTTCTGGTGGGGGCCTCTGCTTCTAGCATAGGGGTTGGTAACGCTCTCTGGACGCCCTCGGCTATAGTCCACTCCGGTGTAGGCGCAGCGTCAGCCCCCCCACATGCAGCGAATGTGAGCAAACCAATGATTGCCAATATTGTCATTGCCAGGAACTTGTCCATTGCAATCCCTCCTTGCATATTTGGTCTCCTAACGGCTTCTCAAGGGATGCACTTGGTTCTAACTGAGTACCAGGACGGAGAATGGAGCAAAAAAGTTCCAGGATTTTGATCCGAAAGTGGAAGAGCGGGCGAAAGCCCTTCAACCTTTGGGACAGACCCTCGATTTCGTTGCGTCCCTTGTACGTCTCCCGGTCGAACTCTTACTGGTGAACTATAGTGGCAGAGGGCGGAACAACAGGCGTGAACCCCAGAGCAAAGGAAGCCGGCATATCCATTGCCCTCATACGCCTGTTAATTATCTATTAGGTACGACAGGGCACTCTTAACGGATTTCTGTTTTAGATTCCTCGCTTCACTCCGATGTGTTCGGAATGAAATGTAGCAGTGTTATTCAAAGGTCTACAAAAGTGGAAACCCACCATGCCTCACATAGCACTCACGCTCTCGCAGGAGTGCCGATGGAGGAACGGTGGGTTTAGTCAGTTGCTCACACCTCAGCAAGAGGTGTGAGCGAAGTGGCGGAGGTTGGCCGAGGCCTAACAGGTATCTTTTCGGCTACTGGGAGATGCCCTGGGCTTTGGACTCCTTGTGACCTTCGGCGGCACACTGAGGACACCAGCCATAAAAGTCCACCCGTTGGGAGGCGACCTCGAAGTCCGACTTGCTGGCTATCTCCTCCTTTAGATGAGCGATTTTCTCATGGCCCGTATCCGTATCCACAACGGTGCCACAGGATACGCACACCAGGTTCGCATGGAGTCCCAGGTTGGCGTCATACCTGGACAGCTTTTGGAAAGGTAGCTCCTGTACCAGTCCGTTCTTCTGTAACACCGAAAGGGTAGAGTAGACGGTGGCCAGGGTGATGTATGGGAACATCTCGCTGACCCGCTCGTGAATCTGCTGCACCGAAGGATGGTCGCTGGAGTTGATAACCACTTCAGCTATGGCAAGGCGTTGGGGAGTGAGCCGTATGCCCCAGCGCTTGAGTTTTTCCGCTAACTGCTCTTGAGTCAATACTATGTCTCCTGATACTGTTTCAATTCTCACCCGACCCCCGGCACTCTCCAAGAGAAGCGGGGACCGGGGAGGATGCTCTGCCGCTTACAGACGCCCCCCATAAAAGACGGGGGCCTGCTTGCTATAGACCTGGATACGAGCGCGGGCGGATTCGAGTACGAAAATCCTGCCCTCATCATCAACGTCAACGGCTATAGCGCCCCAAAACAGCTTCTCGCGCTCTATGCCTTGGGCTATCTCACGCTCTTGCCACATCTCCGGATTCGCGTCCAGCTTCTCCTTGCCCCACTTCGAGATAGTCCCATCGCCGGTCATCTCCGAGATATAGCTGCCATCGGGGCTGAACACCTCAAGTCGCTCGTTGCCCCAGTCCGTCACGTAGATGGTCCCATCCTTATCAACGGCGATGCCGGTGGGCCGGTTGAACTCTCCGTCGCCCGACCCGGACGTGCCGAACTTCATCAGGAACTGGCCATCGGGAGAGAACTTCTGGATGCGGTCATTGCGCCAGTCGGCCACGTACACGTCTCCTGCGCTGTCAACGTCTATACCCCAGGGCATGTTGAATTCGCCGTCCCCGCTTCCCGCTCGACCCCATTTACCCAGGAATTTCCCGTCCTTGGTAAATTTCTGAATGCGACTGTTCAGGCTGTCCACCATGTAGAGGACATCATCCTTGTCGAAGGCTATACCGGAGGGGCGGTTGATTTCGCCATCCCCGTCTCCCTGGGTCCCCCACTTGCCTATCCATTCACCGTCTCTGGTGAAGATGGAGACCCTGTTAAGCCACTCGTCGGTCACGTACACGCTTCCATCTTTATCAACGGCAACGGAGGTGGGCCAGATTATGGAGCCGTCGGCCGCGGATGCTTCTCCTTCACCTGCCACGACAGCGCCCCTGGCAAACTCCCCGATATAGTCTTCCCCAACCGTACAGACGGTGACGCGCTTGCCGTCGGGGCGGTACTCGTAGGAGCGGTTTGCCACGTATATCAAGTCACCCTCACCCCGGGCCAATGCAACAGGATGCCGGAACCCCGGCCCGGAAAACTCGGAGCGCCCGATGCTATGGCTATATTGAAACGTTGGACCCAGAATCTTTGTAGTCATTTTCACCTCTCAGAGAGTAGGTTTCCTCTTGCTCCCCTCTCCCGATGGAAGAGGGGGACTGGGGTGAGATGCTATGCTATGAAATCAAGCTGCTCGAATGAGCCTCCCGTTATGGGCTTGGAGTCCAGGCCCATCCATTGCTCCAGCAGCGTAGCGTACAGGCCACGGAAGTCGTTGTTGTAGTGAAGATCGCCTTCCAGCAGCTTATCGGCCTCCAGAGAGGGGTACTCCCCGTACAACCCGCCCTTCACCGCATCGCCAATCACCAAGGCGATGCCGCCTGAGCCGTGGTCAGTACCCGAGCCGTTGTCATGTACTCGCCTACCGAACTCGGTGAACAACAATACCACCACGTTTTCGCCGGCGTTGTGCTCCTTCAGGTCCTGGTAAAAGTCGCTAACGGCGCTGGACACGTCGGTCCAAAGCCTGGCGTGGGCTGCCATCTGCCCGGCGTGAGTGTCGAAGCTGTTGTAAGGGGCGGTCGTGTACAGGACTCTGGTCCCCAACTCCGCCAGGTGCACCTGGGCTATGTTTCTCATGTACTGGGCTACCGTGTTGCTGCCGTACTCCACTGTGGAGGAATACTTTTCGGGTGCTGTGCTGAGGACGTCGGCACCTCTCAAGGCGTCCATACCCGTCTGTGACAGATAGTCTATCACCGCGCCTTTCCCTATAGCCGGAGAGTAGATGTTCTCGAACACATCCAGGGCCTCCGTTCTCTGGTCTCCGCCCTCGATGCCGGTCAGAACACCGTAGGTCTCCAGGTTGCCCACAGAGGCTACTGGCACACCGGGTGATGCCAGCGACCGGGGAAGGCCACGGCCAAAATTCACCCCCGTAAGGACGTTATCCTTATTGGGGTCTATGTCACGGATGGCCCGGCCAAGCCAACCCTCCGTGCCCACCTTTTCGGGTTCGCAGGTGTGCCAGATGTCCATAGAGCGGAAATGGGACCTGTTGGGGTTGGGGTAGCCGATGCCCTGGATGATGGCTACGTTCCCCTCATCGTACATCTGCTTTATCGGCCCCAGAGTGGGGTTGAACCCGATGTAGTTGTTGATGGGAAGCACCTGGTCCTCGGCGATTCGTACGGTGGGCCTGTTGTCCATGTACAGGGGGTCTCCATAGGGGACTATGGTATTGAGGGCGTCATTGCCCCCCGATAGCTGGAGCACCACCAACACCGGGTCTTTCCTAGTGGAAGCCATGGCTCTCCTCCTTCTTTGCCTCTACTTTCAATCAAAAGGGAACGAATATTCGCTAGGCGAACTGGTATTCCTGGGTAGCTACTATAAGCTGGAGCATCTGACCGACACTACCGGCGAACTCCTCAGTGCCAGTGCGTAGCTCGCCTCCCTTCTGAGCATGGGAAATCAGCTTGTCCCGGGTCTCCTGGGACAACTCGTAAGCCCCGACCATTTCGAGGCAACCGTCCACCAGACGCTCGGGGGACATGGTGGCCCCTTCTGAGCCCAGCCTGCGAATAATCGCCTGCACACCCGGTAGGTCTACGTTGCCCACCTGGTCGGCGGTGAAGTTGATGCGCTCCACCAGTGTGCCGCTGTCTATCCACTCCTTGCCGGTGTGCCACCCCTCCACGGTGGGCGGGTTCATCAGGTCCTGCCCCATGTACCGGATTTCCATGCCTATGGGATGCACGCCAGGCTTGGGATAGGTGAAGTCTTTCACCAGTCGCATGGTTCCTATCACCACTTCGGCGGGACTCTTCACCTTTGCGAAACGGGCGTTCTTGAAGAAATCGGAGTTGAACAGCACCCGCAGCATGGACCGGACGTCGTAGTTGGACCGGAAGTACTCGTCCTCCAGCATCTTGATTGCATCGGGGTCATTGGGAGTGGTGTTCTGCCAGGCAGGCACCTGGGGCTCGTCTGCAACGAAGAAATTGTACAGGTGTCTGGATACGAACCTGGCGGTGGCGGGCTGTCTGGCGATTATGTCTATCACGTCCTCGCCGTTCCATCGCCCCGACTCACCCAGGAAGTTCTTCTCCCCATCGTCATGGTCATAGGAGTTGTATATGAACTGGGACTCATAGCGGGCGTAAGGGTAGCGTGGTATGGCATTTGTGATTGTCCAGCCGGTGAAGGCGCGGGCACACTCTTTCACGTCGTCCTCGCTGTAGTTGGGGTTTCCGTCCATGCCCACGCCCATGGAGAACAGTTCCAGCAACTCCCTGCCGTAGTTCTCGTTGATGGCGTCTTTGTGGCTCATGCAGTTGTCCAGATAGAATACCATCGCCGGGTCTCTGGACAACTCCAGCAACAAGTTGGGGAAGCTGCCCATCCCGTGACGGCGGAACATATCCAGCTGAAGCTGTATCTGCTTGCCATGCTCGCATTTGGAGTTACCGGTGCACAGGATGCCGTGCCAGAAGAGGGCTATCTTCTCTCGCAGGGGGTGTTTCGTGTTGATCATGCGGTACGTCCAGTACGCCTGGTTGTTCTCAAGGGCTATGAGGTCCCTCCAGTCGGTGAAGTACCTCTCCAGTATATCCATCTCCAGGTCGGGCTGGCCTTCGGGATGTATCAGGTCTTCCACCGTCGCCTCGTATCCCTTGGCTGCTCGTGCCTCCAACTCGTCGTAGGTCGCCCCGAATCCGGCGCGACGCATCAGGTGGGCCATCAGAGCTATGTCGTTGCCTGCCATGCTTTCTCCTCCTCTCGGGTGTTAGCTTCGTTTGGCGTTATTGTGAGCTTGTATTTTGGTGAGACCAAAGGTCTCATCTATCTACAAGCTATTCTCACTTCATAATCATTCTTATTTATGATAATACCTTCAGCCGCCATAGGTGTCAACAGAGCCGATTGCCCTTGAGGTGGCTTTTTGCTACACTGGGCTTGAGTAACGCTTTTACGGATATTAAACATAAAAGTGAGGAGTGGCCATGATTCACGAGATGCGTACCTATACCCTGAGGCCCGGAACAACGGCGGACTTTGAAGCCCAGTTTGTCAAGTGGTATCAACTCCGTGCCAAATACTCCCCACTGTTGGCTTTCTGGCACACCGAGTTCGGGTTCTTGGACAGGGTGATACACGTGTGGCCCTATAACGACTTCAAGCATCGCGACGATGCACGGGCAGCCAGGGCCAATGAGCAGGAACTGATGAGCACGCCCTTGGGCGGCGAGTTCGTCGTTAGCTCCCAGT
>JAGWBG010000030.1 GCA_021296015.1 Dehalococcoidia bacterium
GTCCAGCACAAAAATCACTACAAGTACATATACGGCGAACAAAGGCGGCAGAAGGAGTCCCAGGACAATCTTGGTCATCCGGCTATATCCTTTCCCTGAACACCAGCCTCAGATGGGTGTGAGTGAACCCGAAGGTTGACCTCAAGCGGTTCTCCAGATAGCGCTCGTAAGAAAAATGGACCAGCCTTGGGTCGTTGACCGCAAAGACAAAAGTTGGGGGGTTCACGTCAACCTGGCTCACCTCTTTAATCCTCAGGCGCCGCCCTTTTCTGGAGGGGGGCATCTGGTCCGCCAGGGCATCCAGAAGGGCATAGCGCAACCGCCCCGGTGGTATATGCTTCAACCTCTCCTGGTAAATGCTTGTGGCCAGGGCCATCAGCTCGTCAATGCCCTCTCCCAGAAGGGCCGAGGTGAAGCATATAGGTGCGTATGGCATGAAATGGAGCCGTTCCCTTACGGCCTGGATTGCCAGTTCTTGCTCCGAACCATCCTCCTTGGGGACCAGGTCCCACTTGTTTACCACCACAATCATGCCCCTGTATTCGTCCCACGCATTGCCGGATATGTGGGCATCCTGAGCGGTGGCAAGCTCGCTGCCGTCCATCACCAGCAGGGCTATGTCGCATCTCTGCACGGCCCTTACGGTCCTGAGGACGCTGTAATACTCAATACCCCTTTCCACCTTGCCAGGTCGCCGGATTCCCGCCGTATCCACCAGCACCGCAGGCTGGTCGTCGTAGGTGAAGTGGGTGTCCAGGGCGTCCCTGGTAGTACCCGGAATGTCGCTCACAATGGCCCTGTCCTGGCCGAGGATGGCGTTCATGAGCATGGACTTGCCCACGTTGGTCCTGTCGATGATGGCCAGCCTTACGACCCCTTCGGCTGCCTCATCCTCTTCGTCGTCTGGAGCAGGCAGAAGGGACACGACCTTGTCCATGAGATCGTAAATGCCGAGGTTGTGATAGGCGCTTATGAACAAGAGGTCTTCCAACCCTAGCTGATAAAACTCCGATGCGGCAATCTCTCGCTTCTCGTTGTCCACCTTGTTTATTGCTACCACCAGGGGCTTCTGCGTGCGCCGGAGCCAGTTGGCGATTTCCGTGTCCATAGGGGTCAAGCCGTGGGCTACGTCGAGGAGGAAGATAATCAGGTCGGCTTCGGAGACCGCCGCCTCCACCTGTGCCTTCACCTTCTCTATGAGAGGGTCCTGGGGTGAAGGCTCCAGTCCGCCGGTGTCAACGATAGTGAACCGGCGGCCATCCCACGACGCGTCCCCCAGAAGGCGGTCCCTGGTAGTGCCGGGCACGTCGCTGACGATAGCATCCCTGCGTTCCATGAGGCGATTGAATAAGGTGGACTTGCCCACGTTGGGCCGCCCAACTATAGCTACAAGTGGAACAGTCATGTCATAACCATTGACTCACGCAATTCTGATGGTCCTTCAGATTATGAGTCATCCATCTCTGATTATTATATACTCCAGCAGGGCTTTCTGCGCATGGAGGCGGTTCTCGGCCTGGTCAAAGGCAACGGACTGGGGATGGTCGAGCATACCGGGCGCTACCTCCTCACCGTAGTGGGCTGGCATATCGTGCATGAATATGGCATCCCACCGGGCGCAAGACAGGAGGTCGGGGTCAACGGTGTAGCCCTGGAAATCCCGGCGGCGCGCTTCGGCTTCAGCCTCCTGTCCCATGCTGGTCCACACATCCGTGTAAACGACGTCGGCATTCGATAGAGCCTCACGGGGGTCCACGAGGGCGGTCACGTCGGTGTTCCATGCCGATGCCCGCTGCCGCGCTTGCTCAAGGGTCTCCTCGTCCAGGCGGTAACCCGGCGGCGAGGCAATAGTGAAGTTTGCTCCGACGGAGGCTAGCCCAAGGCACAGACTCCGGGCCACGTTGTTTCCATCCCCTATATAGGTAATTTTAAGTCCCTCAAGGGTGCCCTTGCGCTCGTGTATGGTCTGGAGGTCTGCGATGGTCTGACAAGGGTGTTCCCAGTCGGAGAGAGCGTTTATAACGGGCACGGAGGCGTACTCCGCCAGCTCTTTCAGGCTGGAATGGGAGTTTACCCTGGCAACTATGCAGTCCACGTACCGTGACAGGACGCGGGCCACGTCGGAGACGGCCTCTCGCGCTCCCAACTCCACCTCACCTGGGCCCATGTAAAAAGAATATCCTCCAAGTTGCTGCACGGCCACATGGAAGCTGGCCTTGGTACGAAGAGAGGGTTTCTCGAAAAGAAGAGCTACATTCTTACCCACCAGCACTGGCCACGCCGGCTCCCCGCTCATCTGCCGGGCCCTGTGAACGATGTCCAGTATGTGCTGTGGGTCCAGGTCCAGGATAGAAAGCAAGTCCCAACCGCGCATATCACCACCTTCCGGGCAGCATCATATATCAAAATACCCCGCTCTTCAAGGGTTTTCTGATACAGCCAAGGCCCCAAGAGGTCTACCAATGATGTGGAAGTGGGACCTGCATGGGAGTAGAATTGGCGGGTAACATCTCAGCCCATCTTCGATGTCGTCAGAACCTGGGCCGGGCTGAAGGAGGCCAGTATGGTCAGCAAAAGGATAGTTCCAGGAATAAAAGGCAGGAGGGAGACCATTGTATGTGAGCATAATGTAGCGCCTCACGTGGACAAGTTCAGTACCCCAGCCATGATTATGCTCATGGAGCAGGCGGCCATGGAGGCCGTCAACCACCTCCTGGAACCCAACCAGACCTCGGTGGGTTACGAGGTAAACGTGCGCCACATGGCCCCCGCATCCCTGGGGGCCAGGATAGTTGCCCAAGCCGAGCTTACCGAGACGGAAAGGAACCGGCTCACCTTCAATGTGGCTGCCTACGACGGGGAGACAAAGATCGGTGAAGGCACCCACCGCCGCGCCGTCATAAGCTCCGAACCGGTCAAATAGCGTCTGAGTCACGCAAAGTTTGGGGCCGGCAACCCCCCTTTCTGCTAACCACTGTGTATGGGCCGCGGGGCGGGAATGCTTAGGCCTCTTCTACCTCGGTCCCGCTGGGAAGGCTGACCATCTCCGCAGGATTTACGATAACGAACTTGTGGACTTCCCCCACAAAGTCCCGCAGCATCTGGTCACCCTCGGGTCCCTCGGGGATTGCCTCGTTCTTTATTTTCTCTTTGAGGTCCTCAAAGAGAACATCCTCGGCCTTGCCGTGGGGAACGTGGAAGAAATCGCTAGCGAACCTGGGCAACTCTCCGGGGCCGAAATAGCCCATGTCGCGCAGGTTGTATCCCTCCAGCAGGTGGGTACCCTTGCCCAGTACCTGCCCGGTCGAGGCATAGTGGCTCATCACGCTCTCCATGCCATACCGCTGTATAGGGCACGTCTTCATGCAGACAGCGCAGCCTTCGTAGCGGGTCATCACCGGGCGGCAGCGACGGTATATCAGCTTGTGCTTTTCGGCACCCCTCCACCAGACCTTGTCCCTCATCAGGGCGCGGGCGGGACACCGGTTCACGCACACCTGGCAGATATTGCAGAAGGCGTGGATGCCATAGTCCACAGGCTCGTCGTAGGCCACTTCAGCGTCGGGGGTAATCATCATGAGCCTGGCGCGGGAGCCGAAGTGGGGTGAAAGCAGCTGGCCGTTAGCTCCCAGCTGGCCCAGCCCCGCCTCGTCGAACATGGGTATCATCACGGCGCTATTGGAGAGGGGATTGTGTACCTGGGCATGATACCCCAAGCTACGAATGTAATCGGCCAAGTCCAGGGCCAGCGCACCCATGATTCTGTAGATGGCGTAGTGAGGCCCCTCAGCTTCCCTGCTGGGCGCCGACTGGGTAGGCTCGAAGTCCTGCTCATAGGCCAGGCAGATGGCGTTGGGGAACTTGGACCAGTCCCTCTTGAACTTGTAGACGTAGCGCCTGTCGTACCTGGTGAATCCGACCTCGCCGAATCCCATCTCCCTTGCCTTGGCCCTAATCAACTCGGTGACATCCTTGCCGAAATCGGGTTCCACCGTAGGCTCTATGTCACCGGTGTTGTGGGCGGCCTGGACAATGGGCCTTGACATTGCATCGTTGATTCGCCGGTCTTCCCAGTCTTCCGTTGTGTAGACGGTCCATGCCCACTCCCGGTCTGCGGTATATTCGACCGCCTGACTCTCCAGGGGGTACTCCCTGCTATAGAAGTCCACCTCCTGTGGGTTCTGCACGATTCCAGGAGCCGTTTCCAACTCTTCGGGAACAGGGATATTCACGGGCTTGTCGCCAAGCCTCCTACCCGGTCGAGTTACCGAGTGTCCTGTTTTCAGCATGGTCACTCCTCCCAATCAAATTGATTCCGGTGTGGATAGTCTTCCCTGTAATCCAAGCCCAAAAGCAAGGGTCTCCCCACAATATGTGGAACTAATCACCATTGTGCCGTCAATATCCTTTATTGTCAAGAGATATTGGATGATATGTCGTATTTAATTGCAAATAACCTTCAGGTAAGCTTGAATGACCAACCCTCACCCCTGCCGGGATTCCGTCTTTCTTGCGACCATTGCGTCGGCCAGGGGGCTGCGCACGGACTTTATCCCTATGTTGACAAGGGACGGTCTGTTGGATGATATGGCGCGTTCCACGGCGGGCGCCACTTCCTCGCTACGCTCGATGTACTCTCCATAGCCACCCAGGGCCTCCACAACCTGATCGTAGCGCACGAACCGCAGGTCGGTCCCCACCGCTCTGCCGTAGTAGGCCAGCTGGAAGTTCCTGTCTATCCCCCAGACCGAGTCATTGCCCATTACAGCCGTGAAAGGCAGGTTATGTCTTATGGCGGTATCGTACTCCATAGTGTAGAAGCCGAAGGAGCCGTCGCCGATGAACAGCAGCACCCTGGCATCAGGACGGGCCAGCTTGGCCCCCAGGGCGTAGGGCAGCCCGCATCCCAGCTGGCTCAGAGGGCCAAGGCGCATCCACTGGCCCGTCCCCCTGGCTTTGAGGTAGGACCGGCCCCATTGGGCGTAGTCCCCGCCGTCGAATATCAGAATGGTATCGTCATCCGTGAACCTCTCTATCTCTTTGAAGACCCTCATGGGGTGCATGGGGAGATCGTCGGAGGCGAGGGACTCCAGGTGGCCGAGCCAGGACTCACGGTCTTCTCTCAGACGGCCAAGCCAGGGGTCCAGCCGACCGGAGGGCCAGCTTTGTCCTTTTGCCTCATGGGTGAGCTGCTCAACCACCGCTCCTATATCGCCCAGAATCCCCACAGAAACGCCCCTGTTTCGCCCGATGTCAGCCGGGGACGGGTCCACCTGGATAAGACGGGCGTTGGCACCAAAGAAGGGCGGCTGCCCATACCTGTAGCGGTGGTCGAAGCGCTTTCCCAGAAGCAGCACTACGTCCGCCTCTCTAAATCGCCTGGCGGTGGAGTTCAGTGAGCCGTCGGCGTAGCCGAAGCACAGGGGATGGTCATCGGAGACCATGCCCCTGGCCTGCTCCACGGTAAAGACGGGAACGCCGGTGGTCTCCACAAGCTCCTGGAGCGCGCCGGGAGACAGGGAGTAGCGGGCCGAGTTGGCGGCGATGACCACCGGCCTCTCCGCCCGGCGCAGCAGGGCCACGGCTTCCTGAATCAGTTTGGGGTCCCCATGGGAGCGGCCCGCATTTCTGTACTCTCCGGGTTGGTATTGGGGCAACTCGTCCTCTGAGACGTCCTGCTCCTGAATATCTACCGGTATGGTGAGGTGGACCGGACCCGGCCTGCCGGTGAGGGCCGTGCGGAAGGCAGTAGCGACGTATTCGGGAATGCGACGCCGGTCATGGACCAGCCAAGCACCCTTCGTTACGGGGGCTGCCATCCCCACCTGGTCTATCTCCTGGAAGGCGTACATCCCCTTCTCGGAAAGCTCGCTGGAGCCGCTTATGAGTATGACCGGACTCTCGGACGTGTAGATGTTGGGCAGTGCGGAAATAGCGTTGGAGAACCCCGGCCCTCCGGTGACCATCACCACCGCAGGTTCTCCCGTGACCCTGGCCCAGGCGTCGGCCATGTGCATGGCTGCTGCCTCGTGGCGGGTGTCTATAAACTGCAACCCCTCGTCCTCTACGGCGTCAACCAGGGGGAGGATAGTGTCTCCCACGATGGTGAAGACTTTGCTGATACCCTCCAGCTTGAGTGCTCTCACCATCAGGTGGGACCCGGTGAGCTTGGTCATGTTGCTGGCTCCTTTCGTCTTATCCATCTCATCCAGTCACAAAGGGCCTTTACGGACTGTTAGAGCTTACATGGTGCAGCCGAGGACTTCAAGGCCCGCCTTGAACTAGGCCAGGCCGTAGGGTATCTTTGAGGCACATTCTCATAGTAATCACCGGGGAGGTCGCCATGCGTATAGCGGTAATGGGCGCAGGGGGAGTGGGAGGGTACTTCGGGGGACTCCTGGCCGGAGCGGGCAACGAGGTGGCCCTCATAGCGAGGGGCGCTCACCTGCAAGCCATCCGCAGCCGGGGCCTGAGAGTGAAGAGCCAACGGGGAGACTTCAATATCAGCGTAGAGGCTACCGACGACCCCCGACAGGTAGGCCCCGTAGAGATGGTGCTCCTCAGCGTCAAGACTTACCAGAACGCCGCGACAATTCCCATCCTGACGCCCCTGGTGGGGGAGAGTACCTCGCTACTCACCCTGCAGAACGGAGTGGAGGGTCACGAGGAGCTTGCCCAGGTCGTGGGGCATGAGCGGGTGCTGCCGGGTTCCGCCTATGTCGAGACCCATATAGAGTCTCCGGGCGTCATAAGTCAGAGGGGCGACGTGGCACGCATCGTCTTTGGGGAGACCAGCGGGCAGCGCACCCCCAGAGCACAGCGTATACTGGAGACCTTCCAGACCGCCGGGATACCGACCGACCTTTCCAATGACGTGGTAAAGGAACTGTGGACCAAATTCCTCTTCATATGCACTCTGGCGGGCGTGACCAGCACGGCCCGTGCGCCCATGAGCCAGCTTCTGCAGCACGCCGAGGCCCGGGAGACCATCCTCGCCGTTATGAGAGAGGTGGAGGCCGTCGGACGGGCCAGAGGGGTAAACCTGGACGTAGATGTGGTGGAGAGGACTATGGAGTACGTGGAGACCACCGCCAAAGACCTCCAAGCCTCTATGCATACCGACCTGGAGTTGGGAAGGCCGCTGGAACTGGAGGCCCTGAACGGGGCCGTGGTGAGGATGGGGCAGCAGGGGGGCGTGCCCACGCCGGTTAACAGGCTTCTCTACTCCCTTCTGGTGGCTCACAAGGACGGCGCCGTGCATCAATAAACCGGGATAACGGCCCAACGCCAAGTGGACATTGTCCACTGAATTTAGGCTTGTTAACAAGGAGGGTAGACACATGGTCTCAGAGAAGGGGACAGAGCATTACGTCTCTCGAAAAGATGGGAGGGTCTACTACTACCGGGTAGGACAGGGGGAGCCTATCATCTTTCTCCATGCGGTAGGGCTGAGCGGCTGGTCCTGGCGGAAGACGATACACGGTTTCGCCCGGCATTTCACCTGCCACAACATTGACATGCCCGGGTTCGACCACTCGGACATACCTCCCGTGAAATACTCCATCGAGGACTACACCAAGGCCATCGTGGACGTCCTGGACGCCATAGGCTTGGAACGCACCCACATAGTTGCAGACCACACCGGGTCTATGGTGGCATTGGACTTGGCGGCGACCTGCCCGCACCGGGTGAGCAGGTTGGTGCTGGATGGCTTGCCCTACTGGAATAAAGAGCGGGGCAGGGCCTATTTCCAGGAATCCTTCGCCCCACAGCACACGGACACGACCTCGTATGACGTTCCGGTCGCACCCATGCTGACCTGGGAGGAGGCAGTAGCCCAGAATCCCAGCAACCTTGACCGGGAGCTTTGGGAGAAGAGAGAGGAGATTAAGGGAAGAAGTCGCTTGTGGATACGCTTTAGCCAGGAGGCTAACACCAGCTACGACGTGGACGAAGCCGGACCCAGGGTCAAGGCTCCAACTCTGCTGGTCTACGGTGAGCGCGACATGCCACGATTTTGGGGAGAACTCGCTCACGCGGAGATTAAGGGGTCCATCCTGAAGGTGTTTCCCGGCGCTCCAGGTGCTGCTCACCACCATGACCCCGATGAGTTTGTCAGGTTGGCCCTGGACTTTTTGTCAGGACGCGTCTAGCTACCATAGCGCAATCGCACTTTTAATCCGACGCCAGCCGGGGCCGCGGGAAGAAGGGACTGCCTTGCCGTGATGCCATTGATAAGCCTCCGGCTTGGGCTGAATATCGAATTAGTCCAGCACCACGATAGAGTTGGACTTGATGACCAGGTATACCTCCTGCCCCTCGCATAGCCCCAGCGCATCCAGGGCTTCAGGGGTAATCTCCACCAGCAGGGACATCCCGACGTCGGCGTACAGCAGCACGTTGCTTTCCACCCTGTGAATCCCCTGGACGCGGCCCTTCAATATATTCCGGGCGCTTATGCGCTCCGGCCTGTCTACCGCCACGATGATGTCCCCAGCCCTGATGGCCATGGATATAGTGTCTCCGGTCCCAATGTGCGGTGGCACGCCGGGTATCCAGAGGAGAATATCCCCTATCCTTGCCCCCGTGAGGCTGTTTCCTGAACTGTGCTCCACTATTTCGGCATCAAGCAGGTTCTCCAGTCCTCCGGTCTCCACCAGTGAGTGGACGTAGGGTTCCAACAGCACCTTGCGCGGCTCGTCAAAGGCCAGCTGTCTGCCTTGCGATATGACCAGGGCCCTGCCCGCTATGGCCAGGACCTCGGAGATGGAGTGGGAGACGTATATCATGGGTATGGCAAGCTCACGGTGGATGTCCTTGAGGTATCGCAGGATGCGACCCCGGAGGGCTACGTCCAGCGAGCTCAGAGGCTCGTCCATCAGAAGCAACTCCGGTGAGGTGGCCAGAGCACGCGCCAGCGCCACTCGCTGACGCTCCCCGGTGGACAGGTTGGCCGGACGCCGCTCCAGCAGGGGACCCAGTTCCAGCAGTCCCACCAGCTGGTCAGGCTCGATTTTCCTCCGCTCAGGCGGGGTTAGCTTGAAACCGTAGAGGATATTCTCCCGGACACGATAGTGGGGGAAAAGAAGGCTCTCCTGAAACATGTAGCCCACGTGCCTCTGCTCGGGGCGCAGGTTGACCTTCTCGGAGGATGAGTACAGGGGCTTGTTATGCAGATAAATATCGCCCCCGTCGGGGGTAATGAGTCCGGCAATGGAGTTCAGTATGGTTGTCTTGCCGCTGCCCGACGGCCCGAAGATGGCCGTGACGCCTGCCGGGAATGAGGCATCCACCTCCAGCATGAAGCCGGGGTATGTCTTGTGTATCCTGATGTCCAGGAAGTTGTCGTTCATGGTCTTTCTAGGTGGCGATGCGCCGGGCCAGGCGCTGGTGTACGCTGAGGGACACCAACGCCAGCACCAGGGACGCCACTATTAGCCTTATAGCTGATGAGTCGTCTCCCAACTGTATACGGTTGAAAATAAGCAGGGGTATGGTCTGTGTCTCGCCCGGTATGTTGCCAGCCACCACCATAGTGGCCCCAAACTCCCCCAGTCCGCGGGCGAAGGCCAGAAAGGCGGCCGCCACGATGCCGCGAGAGGCCAGGGGCACGGTAACTGTGAAGAAGGTCCTCGCCGGCCCGGCTCCAAGGCTCCGCGCCGCCGTCTCCAGGCGCGGGTCAACGCCGGACATAGCCACCTCAATGGCCCTGACCATAAGGGGTAAGGACACCAGTCCGGCTGCCAATGCCGCCGCTACCCAGGTGAATACCACGTCTACGCCAAACAGGTCATGGAGGATGCCGCCAATGGGGCCTTCCCGTCCCATGAGCCACAGAAGAAAGAAGCCTGTTACTACGGGGGGCAGCACCAGGGGAAAGGAGACCAGGGTATCCAGCACCGCCTTGCCCCGGATGGATGATTTGGCCAGGAGCCAGCCTATCCCCAGGGCGACGGGCAGGCCGATTAGCGTTCCCAGGGCGGCCACCTGCAAAGATAGAGCTATAACCTGAAACTCGCTGGAAGATAGCACCGGGTTACTCTCCTGTACGGCATATTCAGGACTGCCACAGAGAATTTATTACCTCATATCTGTAGCGGTTAGTCCCCATTATGGGGGATGAAGCCGTACTCTTGGAAGGTCTCCTTCGCCTTATCGCCCTGAAGAAATCGCAGGAATTCCCCAACTTCCTCTACGCGGGAGGAGCGCACCACAGCCCCGGCCGGGTAGACGATGGGTGAGTGACTACCTTTGGGGATGGAAGCAAGTACCTCCAGACCTTCCACTATTTGCGCATCCGTCCGGTAGACAATGGCCGCATCCACGTTGCCGGTCTCCACGTAGCCGAGGGTGACGCGCACGTCGAGGCCGAAGACCAGCCCGTGTTCAAGCCGCTGCCACAGCCCCAGGTTCTGCAATGACTCCCGGGCATACCTGCCCGCAGGGGCAAGGTCGGGGTCTGCAATTGCCACCCTCAAACCGGCATCCCCCATCTCTTCTATGGAGGAGACCTCAATTTCATCTGCGGTGGAAGACCTGGCTACCAGCACCAACTCATTCACCAGAAGCTCCAGGGTTGAATCGGTGACAATGAGGCCCCGTTCATCCAGCATGGCCATAGGTTGGGGGCCTGCGAAGACAAAGGCGTCGGCGGGTGCGCCTCGGATAATCTTCTGTGCAAGGGACGTGGAGCCTCCGGGATTGAACCTCACCTTGATTCCCTCGCTCTCGGTGAAATACAGGCCCAACTGCTCCATCACTTCAGTGAGGCTGGCCGCCGTGAAGACCACTATTTCATCCTCTTCGTCGCTGCCACAGGAGGTCGCTGCTACGAGCAGGACCAGCAGAAAGAAAAGGACGCCTTTCATGTCCTAGCCAATCTGTTCCAGTACCTGCCGGGACAGCATCATCTTCACGGGGCTTATGGGACGGAAGGTACGGGAGACCCGGACATCCCCTGCAAGGCTCAGCAGACTGTAGGCATCGTAGGGCTTCATACCCTTCTCGTCCACGAGGAAGTCCACCATATCCCGCACCGCCTGTTTCATGGCCGGCCCCAAATCATCGCCGAAGGACAGGGTGACGAAATACTCGGGAGTCAATGCTCGCGGCGCCTTCAGGTTGAGACCCTTCTCCACGGTGACTCGGATGTGCATCTCGGCCTCCGTCTCTCCCCCTGTGCCCCCCACGGCACCGTCTCCCACTATCGCGTGGCAATCGCCCATAGCCAGCAGGCCACCCTCGACAAACACGGGCATGTAAATGGTGCTCCCCTCTACCAGTTCCTTCATGTCTATGTCGCCACCATAAGGGCCGCTGTCGCTGGCAGTGCTCTGGGTATATGTGGGTGTGGTCGCCACCAGGCCCGGTGAGGGCCTTAGAGGGAGCTTGATGTTCCCGGGAAAGAGGAGGTGGTCGCCTTCAATGGGTAATATGGTTGCATGGTGCTGGGAGAAGTCTTCCAGGAAACCCCGCCCGGGAATCACCACATGGACGCCCTCTTTGATGGGTCTTATGCTTATGAAATCCACCTTCAGGGCGTCTCCCGGCTCGGCCCCTTCCACGTAGATAGGCCCGGTCGCCGGTCCCTTGAGGGTGGCCTCATCTATGGCGTGGGCGTCCCTGAGACCCTGGAAGGCGTCCCAGGTCTCCACTATAAGCTCCTCCCCCGAGGCGATGGTGATAGCGGGGGCAGCCTCGGGGTCCAGGGTATAGATATACTTGTCCTTGGTCAGACGTTTCACTACATTGCTCCTTATTGTTGTAGAAGGGAATTATATGCAGTCCTATCCTATGACACTTGATGCACATTAAACAAATAAGGCAAGGCCAAGCTGAGCGTGATAACCCAAGCGTCATTCCGGCGAAGGTCATGGATGCGCCTTTGACGTGCCGAAATCCACTCCTCACATGACGCCTGGTTATGGCCTAAATGGTAGAGTCCTCTGGCGTGTGGCTCTTAAGTATGGGTTTCAGTATGCCATATATATCATACCGATTGATACCCCTCCTCCTCAGTTCCAACACCTTCTCCGCTATGTATGGAGTGTGCGACGACTCTTCCCACCCGGACCTCCCTTGAATTACCTGACACCTACAGGAATGCCATGTGTGGGTCGAGCTTCTGCATGATGCTGAAGTGGGCACTTGATCATATATTTTGCCCGTGAAATGCGACTGCCCCGCCTATCCCTTGAGCAACGCCGGGGGTTGAAACGAAGTCCGAGGGTACATATAATTCCGTTCATCGGAAGGGGTGAATACTCTGAGGAGGATGGTCATGGAACGGGATGTCACCTTCTACAGTGACGGTTTGAAGATTGCCGGGGTGCTGTATGAGCCGGACAGCGCCGGGGATAACAGCTGCCCGGGCATCGTGATGTGCCAGGGGATGGTAGGTGTCAAGGAGTATTTCTGGTTCCCCACCATCGCCCGGCGTTTTGTGGAGCTGGGGTTCGTCGCCTTGATATGG
>JAGWBG010000031.1 GCA_021296015.1 Dehalococcoidia bacterium
TCCAAAAAATGCTTCAAAACCCGATGCGAGTCGTCGAAATGCAAAAGGCGGAGGACGAGATTCACGGGCTTGAGCACTTTTGGCAGATCATAAATGGGAATTGGCAGATCTTTAGAAACTACTTCGGTGACAAGCAACGCGCAGAAGTATTTCTCCAAGAAATCGCTGAGTTGCGGCACAATCTGGCACACCGGATGGGGCATCATATATTGCTGAAAAGCGATCTAATTCGCATCATGGGAAATTGTCGAATAGTGTTGTCTGCCTTGGACTCGCCAACCTCTGATAAATTCGCCGAGGTAGTCGATTCATTGATCGCCGGCGGTTCGCCGTGGGGAAGGTCTCTCGACGGGCATCTTCCTCCCGGTGACGAGATTTACAGTGAATTCGTTGGAAGACCTGGGGAACTGAACAAATTATCGAACTGGTTGGCTTCTGACAGCCCTCAGGTTCTAGTTTGGGGGTATGGCGGTGCGGGGAAGAGCGCCTTGGCGTATAAATTTGCACGGGATATCAAAGAAGGATCAGGAGAAGGTTTGATAGCAGTCGGTTGGATCAGCGCGAAGAAATCAGAATATGTTGAAGGAATTGTAAAAGAGCGGTCCGCAGACTTTGGGAATATGCATAGTTTCGTTTCAGCTATTTGGTCTGCGCTGTATGGCACCGACGACCTTCCGGAAACCTTGGACCCCGTGGCACTTATCCGCGAACTCAAAGCAATGCCTATGTTGCTGATAGTCGATGACTTTGACACAATCTCGGAGGACGAAATCCCCAGCGAATTTCTCCTTCATGAGCTGAGAAACACTCCGACTAGAGTGATATACACTTCCCGACGCCGCGTGCCTGGAATAAGAAATCTCGAAGTTCCACCCTTTACTGTACAAGAATTGGAAGAGTTCGTCTCGAACCGTTCAGAAGTTTACGGTGCTGACAGAGAATTATGCTTAAAGCGTGTCCAGGGTATCAGGAGCGTCACTGATGGTTATCCGTTGTTTGTTGATGACCTTATCCATCACGCTGCGTTGGTCGGCGTAGATTCAGCTTTGGAAAATTGGGGTAAGAGGAAAGGAGACGCCGCGCGGGAGTACGCATTAAGGAGACAGGTGGAGTATTTGGGCCACAGTTCAGGTGAAGTATTGATCGCGCTCTCGATATCCAATCGAGCGTTAATCCCTGTGGAAATATCTAACATAGCAGGATTGACGGATGCTGATGTAGACGCCGGCTTACAAGAGTTACTAAATTGGCGGATGGTCAATCGGGCTACCATAGATGGTTCTCCTTCCCCCGCGTACAGAATGAATGCAAACACTCGTCGCCTCGTCCATCAAACCTACCGAGACGACAATCGACTAAAGACTTTTTCTGCTTCTTTTAATGCACTTAGCGGTGAACGTGTACCAGAAGCAAAGAAGTATGCAATAGGCAAAGTGATAAATCTAACCAAAGAGAAACTTAGAAATTCCTTCGCCTCCGCTAGAGACTATCTAGAGGAAAGCATGACCGGTGAACTAGCGGATTCCCCTGACCTGTATGGCGTTTTGGGTTGGATGTACTCAAACCAGCAGCCATTGGAATCGTATTATGTTCGTGCGACAGAGGCATTTGAACGGTCACACTCTCTCGGCTCATCCAAGATTGACACCTATTATCACTGGTTGACCATGGAAAAGAACGTCGCGGAATCTATGATAGAAGATGCTCAAGAGATCGGGGTGACGACCGATGCCATTGCACAACAGTGGAAGAATTGCGAGCAGGTCGCCGAATCGGGCGTACGCCGTTGTGGTATCTCTCAGTTACTGTGCTACTGGGCTGGGTATGCTGCCAGCAGAGAAGCTAAAGCGAGAGAATACGCGCAAAATTTTACGTACGCACAGGGTGGTTACGCACGATCAAAGGACTGGTTCGAACAAGCCTTAAGCGGTCCTATTTCGGATGTTGCTAACATCCCCCGAGGCTCGATATACCGGGGATTGGTGTTGGCATGTGAAGGATTGGGAGATTTGCCGGAGCTACGTCGATATCTCTTGGAGTGGTTCAGGTTCTCAGGGCCTAGTCCTCATCTGCAGGCCGAATACCGACGCATGGTCAGGAGAGAGTCATCGCTTTGGGATATTCCCGAGTTACGCCAACTGCTGGCAGTCCCAACTTACTGAGCGTTGGGAGCCATTATAAGATACCCAACAGAGGGACTGTTTCTAGCCAAGGGCAGCCGCGCAGTTGCCCTTACAGGTCCTACACCTCCGGCAGCAGAGGCGCTGAACCTCCAGCTAGAGATTGTCGCTGCCCGAGCCTCTCTGCATTCGGGCCTCTTCCAGAAGCCTCTCCAGCAGAACGTAGGACTCCTTCT
Organism: Dehalococcoidia bacterium; assembly: GCA_021296015.1. Classification (GTDB taxonomy): domain Bacteria; phylum Chloroflexota; class Dehalococcoidia; order Lucifugimonadales; family JAGWBF01; genus JAGWBG01. The sequence goes on from JAGWBG010000031.1 coordinate 2,357, forward strand.
TCCTGAAGTCGAGGCACGATATGGAGATGGCCCGCCAAAGGACTCCGGTAGACACCCTGGCCTCCACGGACTCCCCCAACGGGGGCACCTCCACACCCAGGGCCTCGGCCATATAGTGGGCGGCCCTCATGCCCGAGCGGTTTATGTAGCATTTGGTAAGGGCCTTCCTACCCTAGTGGAGCAAGGTTACGCATTCACCAGCCTGACGTATGGTTACACGAACGTGGGCCCTGGGTACGGATATGACCTCGTCGGCGTACTCCAGGGCCCTCTTGCGACTTACAGACATAGCGCCTCCTAGACGGCGCACTCCCCTTCGCCGCGCTCCAGCTTGTAGACTTCCGTCTTTGACCAGTCCATGTACAGGTCTGCGGAATCGGGACCCAGGGGGGCCACATCTTTGTAACGGGCCGCTATTTCCTCGATTGGCTTGGTGCCAACCCTGTCAAGGAACTGGTTGAACTCCTCACTACTGTCCTGGCGATTTTCCTTGTAGAAGCCAGCGATGTCCTTTATCACTTCAGGCACTCGCTTGGCTGGGACTTTCACACCGGGCAGACGCTGGCCGAAGCGAGTGTCTTCGTGTCTTTTATCACCGTAGTTCCCACCCAAGAACATCTCATAAGCGGGAAGCTGCACACCACCGGGCCCTTTCATGGCCGCGCCGTGGAACCCAATGTTGGCGATATGATGCAGGCCGCAACCGTTGGGGCAGCCGCTCATCTTGATGTGCATTTTCTTTACCATCGGGTCTTCCAGCAGTCCGTTCCAGGAATCCAGCGCATCTCTGATGGCGTCTCCCAGACCCATTGAAGAAGTGATACCCAGCTTACAGCTATCGGTGCCCGGGCAGGATACAACGTCGGTAATGGTGTGGGCCTCGGCATCCACCAGACCGATTTCCTTGAGGGCCTTCCACACGTCATATAGATAGGCTTCAGGGACCCAGCGCAGGGCCAGATTCTGCTCCTGGGTGGTGCGTGCCCTGCCACCCGTGTACTTCCGTACGATGTCAGCCAGCGCATGGAACTGATTGATGTAGATGTCGCCCAGGGGCAATTTAACGTGGGCTACATAGTAACCTGCCTGCTTCTGCTCGAAGGTATTCGTGTTCCTCCAGTAAAGGAACTCCGGCGGGGGTTCGTGGCCGTTGCTACCGGCAGCCGGAGGCTGAGGTGGAGTTTCGTTATGAATCTCCTCCACGTCCATCAAGGGAATGGGGTCTATGGGGCCTATCGCCTTTAGCTCCTCATCCACCAACTCCTTGAAGGCATCGAAGCCGATGCGGTCTATAAGCACCTTGATACGTGCCATCATGCGGTTCTTCCGAAGCATTTCCGCCTTATCGAAGACCCGCCACAGGGCCTCCGCTACTCTCAGATAGTCCTGCTCAGGCACGAAATCGTAGAGGACCTTGCCCAAGCGGGGCATGATTGACGTGGCACCGCCCACCATCACCTTGAAGCCCCGCACCTGGACTCCGTTCTCTTCCCTGACCTGGGCTATGTAAGACAAATCGTGGACGGCGGAGGCCACGGTGTCATGGTCTGCACAGCCGGTAAAAGAAGTCTTGAATTTCCGGGGGAAATTCTGTGTCACGGCGTGGCGGACGGCAAATCGCACGTAGGCCGCCAGATAGGGGGTGATGTCAAACACCTCGTCGTGACAGACCCCGGCAGTGGGTGAGCCTACCACGTTTCGCACCGTGTTGCCGCAGGCCTCCCGTGTGGAAAGGCCCACTTCTCCCAGAAGGCGCAGAGCGTCAGGAGTGTCCTCAAGGGGAATGTGGTGGAACTGCACGTTCTCGCGCGTGGTAACGTGGCCTTTCTTCAATGGCGCGTATCTCTCTGCCATCTCTCCCAGGGCCTCAAGGGACTCGGGGGTGAGGATACCACCGGGTATCTTGACCCGAATCATCTGGGCATCGGGCTGGCGCTGGCCGTAAACCCCCTGGCGGAGCCTGAAGGGCATGAACTGGGTAGGCTCTCGCTCCCCCGCTCTGAAGGCCCTTATCTCATCCTCAAGGTTTACTATCTCTTCATCTATGTAGGGTATGATGCCCTTGGAGCTTTGGGCCAGCTTCATACTCTCTCGATGGATGTCTTCCTGTCGAACCGTTTTGGTACGTCCTACTCCGCTGCTCACCGCGATCCTCCTGAACCGGACAAAATAAACTGCGCCCATAGATAGACGAGTCTTCTATGGGCGCAGACGTTTACCTGAGGTTATAGTTGTCTGCCCCCTAGTTCAGGGGGCACATACACAGATGAAAGAGGTCGTCTTCAAATCTCATTGCTGAGATAGTCTATCTTCAATCTATACAACTGTCAAGTGGTTGCCTGAGGAATATGGATATTCCTATGGTCAGAGTATCAAGCGATCTAGCAGAAATTGGTGTAGTCAATAGAATTCAACACCCTCTGCATGGTGGTCACGAAGTCGTCAATCTCACTCTCCCCTATAGCTACCGACAGGCAGCCTGCGCCGCGAGGGTCCATAACTATTCCCTCGTTCAGCATACCGAGGAATATCTGATGTCTGAGGGCGGTGTTTCCCCTCTGAGCGTCTCGATAATTATTCACCGGCTCGCCTGTCAAGTGAACGCCGAACAGAGAGCCAAGTCCCGTTATCCGGGCTGGCAACTCCATGTCTATGAACAGTTCCTCCAGGTTGCGGCGCAGCTTGTCTCCCAGGCGGGCCAGATTTCCGTATTCTTCCGAAGTAAGTTGCTCAAGAGTGGCGGCGCCAGCGACCAGGCTCATGGGGTTAGCGTTGAACGAGCCACCATGATGTATTGCGGGCCTGCCAGGGACGGGGTCGAACAGGGCCATTACGTCGGCCCGGCCGCCAAAGACGCCCAGAGGCAGGCCGCCACCTATCATCTTCCCCAGACAGGTGAGGTCCGGGGTTACGCCATAATATTCCTGCGCGCCACCCGGGGCCAGCCGGTAGGTTATTACCTCATCGAAAATCAGCAGCACTCCCAGCTTCCGAGTAACTTCCCGCAGGGTATCAAGGTATTCTTGGGTGGCAGGAATCATGCCGGCAGAGCCCATTACAGGCTCCACAATGACGGATGATATTTCATCGCCGTGCTCCTCGATGATGCGCCGCGCCCCGTTGGGGTCGTTGAAAGGCATAATCACAACGTCCTGGAAGACCGCCCCCGGTATACCTTCCACGTGTTGCAGGCCGATGGGCCGGTCCTGGGAGCCTGCCTGTTGGGGGTCGGGTGCGATGCTGATCTCCATAGTGTCGTGGGTGCCGTGGAAGGCTCCCTCGGCCTTTACCACCTTCGGCCTTCCGGTAAACGCACGCGCAGCACGAATGGCGTTCATAGTGGCCTCGGTGCCCGAGTTGGCGAACCGCACCCTCTCCATGGAAGGGGTCCGCTCACATATCATTTGGGCCAAGCGTATCTGCGGCTCTGTTGGCCCGGGGAAGCAGGTCCCCATCTCTATCTGTTCCCCTAAAGCCCTCTTCACCTCGGGGTGCCCGTACCCCAGGATAAGGCTGGTGTGGTTGCATGTGAAGTCAAGGAACCGGTTGCCGTCGGCATCGTAGAGATAGCAGCCCTCGCCCCTTGCGAAGAACATGGGGTAAGGGGTGTAGTATATGGTGCTGCGCGAGTCCCCTCCCGGCAGGTACTCCCGGGCCTTCAGGTTCATGCTATGAGATACCGCCGTCCTCGACTGGTAAGCCTCTTCAGGGACGGATCCACCGTTGGATTTCGCAACTCTAGCCATGTCATATCTCCTTAGTTCGAGTGGGACTCTTCTGACGGCGAAGGTTTATGCGAGCTTCTCGGCGGTAATCAGGGCAAGATGAGTGGGGAGGGCAGTCATCTTGGGGTTCCGAAACCCGGTGTCCTGAAGCCAGAAGGATACTTCTTCGCCGAAGCGGTCTCCTGCGCCGGGGTCAAAGGCTATGAGGACGTACATATCCATAAGGGTGTCCATGAACCTTCGTTCGGGGCTGTGGTCAACACGCATGAAGTCCTGGACTATGACCATGCCCCCGGGGGTAAGGGCATCGTACGCGCGCTTGAACAGACTGCGGCAGTCCTCCTCGGACTTTATAAGTACCACGCCGGAGATGAGGACCACGTCGCTATCCGTCCCCAGATTAAGCGTATTGAAGTCACCCTCCACAAGGCTAATCTGGCCCTGCAAGCCCCGTTCCTCCACAAGCCCTCTGGCGATGCTCAAAGGCTCCTTCTGGTCTATCACCACCGAATGGAGACCGGGATTGGCACCACAAAGAGCGATGCTGTAGCTGGCGGCACCCCCGCCCAGGTCCAGCATCTTGCGCCTGCCCCGCAGGTCCACGTTCTGAACCAGATAATAAGACTGACCGGCCTCGGCACGGTTGTGCTGGCCCATCATGTAGTCGGACCAGTAGGTGTTGGCATCCACATATCCCGACTCAAACGGCAGTGGAGACTTGCCCTCCTGGATAAGCTGGGCCAGGCGTCCCCAGGACTCCCAGTGGTTGGTGATATGGAGTATGAGGTCGCCCACATACTCCGGCTTGCCCTTGACCAGGAAGTAGGATGCTGCGCTGCTGTTGGTAAACTTGTCGCCCCTTTTCTCCAGCAAGCCCAGAACTACGCACGCGTCGAGGAACGCCTGAACGTATCGGGGATTCCCGCAAACACCCTTTGCTACTTCGTTTGGGGAGAGGCTGTTATCCTCCAGGATGGCGAATACGCCCAGCTTGAGCCCGGCGCGCAGTATCGCTGAGCTCCAATAGCTGCGACTCATCTCGTTAAGGCGCTCTGAGTCCAGGTTAACAGGCGCCGGTCTCTCTGTATAAGACACGAGCGCCATTATATTCGTGACCTGGATTAGTGTCAAACCGACCGGCACGAACGCAAGTCAGCCGATGGTGTTATAGATGGTATAATAGTCGGGTCATCCCGTACCATTTTCAGGAGGGACCCATGGCCCAGGAAGCACAACGATACTTCGTCAAGTATACCTTCTTCAAGGTTGACCTTGAATGGCGGAGGCTGTCCCAGGGGGACAGAGAGAGGAGCAAGACGGAGTTCGCAGCAGTAGTGGACGAGTTTGACTCCCAGATAAGCATCAACAGCTATAGCTTGCTGGGCACAAGGGGGGACGTGGACTTCATGTTATGGAAGGTAAGCCCTTCCCTGGAGCTACTGGATGGACTGGCATCACAGATTAACCACACCGATCTTGGCAAGTACCTCCACACATCCCACTCATATCTGGCCATGACCCGGCGTTCCCCCTATATTGACCATCATAGACATTCAGGCCAGGAAGGCGTCGGGGAGACCATGAGAACCATCGGGCGAGAGTACCTCTTTGTCTATCCCTTTGTGAAGACCCACGAATGGTATCAGCTGCCCAAAGAGGAAAGGCAGATGATTATGAGCGAGCATTTCGAGATGGGCCACCGCTTCCCTTCGGTGAAGATAAGCACCAGCTATTCCTTTGGTCTGGACGATCAGGAGTTCGTGTTGGGCTTCGAGACGGATAGCCCCTCAGATTTCCTGGACCTCGTGATGAACCTGCGGGAGTCGAAGGCTCGCCCCTACACGGAGCGGGACACTCCCATCTTTACCTGTGTCCACAAGTCTCTGAAGGAGTGCCTGGACGGGCTGGGCTAGGCGCGGCCTTGGGCCAGCAGCTTGGTACAGGCATAAAGGGTCCGGGTATGGGGCATGGGGATACCCAACTTCTCGCCCAACTCTATCACTACCCCCACAACGCTCTCCAGCTCCAGGGGCCTTCCGGTCTCCAGGTCCTGAAGCATGGAGGTCTTATGGCTGCCCACTTTTTCGGCGCCCACCATACGCTGGTCTATGCTCACCGCAAGCTCCACCCCCAGGGCACGGGCCACGGCGTCGGCTTCAGCCATGGCCTCTCGCGCGACGGCTCCCGCCTCGGGATGTGTAGCCATCTCCACCAGGGTAGCCCCGGTGAGGGCGCTCATAGGATTGAAGACCGCGTTCCCCAGAAGCTTTACCCAGAGGTCGTGGCGTATCTGTCGCCGGATGGGGCACCTGAACCCCGCTCCGGCAAGGGCGCCTGACAGGCGCTTGCATCGTTCGCTCTGAGACCCGTCTAGCTCTCCGATGGCAAACCTGTTGCCTTCAATATGCTCAATCACACCCGGCTCAACGATTACAGCCGAGGGGTAGATTATGCACCCGATAATTCGGTGTGGTTCGATGGCATTGGCGATAACCCCGCCCGGGTCCACGCTCTCAAGGGAGGCCCCTTCCCAAGGCCCTCCATGACGCTGAAAATACCACCATGGTATGCCGTTTTGCGCGGAAACAACCGACGTCTCCCGGCCTAGCAGGGGGGCAAGCAATGGCGCTATCTCCGGGAGGCTGTGGGCCTTTACGGTGAGGAAGGCAAAGTCCACAGGGCCTATGGACTCAACATCGTCGGTGGCTGTGGGACGGGCCTCGAAATCACCTTCAGGGCTGCGGACGCGGACTCCGTGGTCCTGCATCGCCCTGAGGTGGGGGCCACGAGCGATGAGGTAAGCGTCCTCTCCTGCCTGGGATAGTTTGGCACCTAGGTAAGCGCCGATGGCGCCCGCACCCACGATGGCGAACCTCATGGACACGTCTCCTCTGGGGACTGGACTACACGGGCACTTTGACTCTGGAGGGCTTGCCTGACTCACCGGCAACAGTCTCAGCAACCAGACAACGCTGTATCTTACCCGTGGCCGTTAGCGGGATGGCTTCTACTATGTGAATCACTTTGGGGCACTTGAACTCTGCCAGGCGCGTCCGGCAGTGGGCCACTAGGTCCGACTGGCTTACCTGCTCACGAAGCACCACCACCGCCGAAGGCTCTTCGCCATGGACCGAATCGGGAACACCAAAGGCCACGGCCTCGGCCACCGCCGGATGGGCCATCAACACCTCGTCTATCTCACAAGGAGAGACCTTTTCTCCGCTCCGATTGATTAGTTCTTTTAATCGCCCTACCAGGGTCAAGTTGCCTTCCGAGTCTATTATACCTTCATCGCCAGTACGAAACCACCCGTTGGTGAAGGATGCGATATTGGCTTCGGGATTGTTCACATATCCTTGGGTAACGT
>JAGWBG010000032.1 GCA_021296015.1 Dehalococcoidia bacterium
GTCAAGGTGCTCGACATGGCTCCCGATGAGCAACCGGGGGCAATCCTGGTCAAGATAGAAGCAGCCGTCTCGGACCGCACCCGCCTGGTCTTTCTCAGCCACATAGAGTATTCCAGCGGACTCCGGATGCCGGTGAAGGAGATTCGCAGGCTCACAAAGGACCGGAGCATCTTCATACTCTTGGACGGGGCTCAAACCGCGGGCCATATTACCCTGGACATGAAGGACATAGATGCTGATTTCTACTCCATCCCGGCGCAGAAATGGCTGCTGGGGTCCGAGGGCGTGGGGGCGCTCTACGTTCGCAACGACCTGATCCCCCAGCTGGAGCCGATGCAGGTAGCCGGCAGAGCCTCACTCACCTCGGCAGACCCCTACCAGTTCCAGCCCAACATCTCCTCCATTGACAAGTTCCTACTCACGTCCACCAGCGCCCCGCTGCGGGCCGGTATGCTGGAGGCCATCAGGTTCATTCAGGGTATTGGAGTGGAGGAAATCGAGAGCCGCAACCTGGACCTTGCCACATACGCAAAGCAGACCCTGGGGGAGATCCCCGGAGTTGCCGTCCTCTCGCCCCTGGACAGGGAGAGCTCCACGGGCCTGGTCTCTTTTGCCATTGACGGCGTGGACACAAAGGAGGCCGTGGCCCACCTGTGGGAGCGGCACAGAATCGTGGCCCGCTGGGTGGGCTTCCCACCGGGCATCCGTATCGCCCTGCACTTCTTCAACACCGAGGAGGAAGTGGACAGGGTGGTGGAGGCTGTACAAGGGCTCAGGCAATGAGGGTATCTACACCGGCGGCCTCATGGTATGCCAGGGGGAGGCTTGCTCGTAGACGTGGCCTACCTTCATTACCGTCTGGTCCTCGAAGGGGCGTCCCACTATCTGGAGGGAGACGGGAAGGTTCTCCGAGGTGAACCCGCAGGGCACGGCGAGAGCGGGCACGTTTGCCAGGTTGAAAGGGCCTGTAAAGTTCCTCATCCCGAATATACGACTGTCGGCGTCTTCCCTGCTCTTGATGCCAGGCGCGTCGGGTATTTTAGCTGCCGGTGTGGGAGTTGTGGCGAGCACCAGAACATCGTACCTTTCCAGCAACTCGAGTACCTGCTGGCGGAGGAGTGCCCTCAGCTTCTGGGCCTTGTAGTAGACCTGGGCAGGCGTCAAGATGGCCGTGAGGAGCCGCACCCTGGTGTTGTGGTCGTACTCCCTGGCCCGGTTCTTCAGACCCTCGTAGTGTACCGAGGCCCCCTCCATGTCCGTAAGAGCCTTGGAAAATGCTCCAGCCTTCTCTGTGAGCGGTATGGATACCTCTCCCACCGATGCCCCCAACTCCCCGATGACGCCGATGGCTTTGATGACGGCATTGCGGATGTCCGGGTCTATGTCGTCCGTGTAGACCTTCTCTCTTACCACACCGACCCTGATGCTCCTTATGTCGCCTTCCAGTGCCCGCCTGTAATCGGGAAGTGGTATGTCCTGCATGTAGGGGTCGTTGGGGTCATACCCGGCGATGGCCTGAAATGTCATGGCGCAATCCTCGACAGTGCGGGAAATGGGGCCGACGGTGTCCTGAGACCACGACACTCCCAGGACTCCGTGACGGCTCACCCTGCCCCAGGTTGGCCTGAGTCCCACCTCTCCGCTCCTTGCAGCCGGGATTGTCGTGGAGCCGCCGGTATCCTCTCCCAGGGACGTGGAGCATTGACTGGCCGCCGTTGCCGCCGCCGAGCCGCTGCTGGAGACGCCCGGGTTCCTCGTCAGGTCCCAAGGATTGTGGGGAGTCCCTGCGAGGTGGTAGAAGCTCTCTCCCAGAGCGAACTCGCTCAGGTTCAGTTTGCCCAGTATGACGGCCCCGGCCCTTTTCAGGTTTGCGATTACGGTGGCGTCCTCGTCGGGGACGAAGTCCGACAGGATGGTGGAACCGCCGGTTGTGCGGACTCCCTTGGTATAGATCTGGTCCTTGATGCCGGTGGGAATCCCGTGCATAGGCCCCAGGTAGTTACCCTGGGCAATGGCCTGCTCCGCCTCTCGTGCGGCCTCAAGAGCCTCGTCCCTGCACACGGTCACGTAGGAGTTTAGCTTGCCATCCACCCGGTCTATGCGCTCCAGGTAGGCTTCGGTAGCCTCGACGGGAGAGACCTCTCTACTCTCGATAAGCCGGGAAAGCTCGGCGGTCGAAAGGAAGGGTATATCGGCCTTATCCATGTCGCCCCCTCGTTCTCAAGCATTAGCGCCATAGTAAGCATAATGCCCTTGGATGTCAACGAAGGGCTTTCAATGGGCCTCAACGGCATGAACGTGCTATAATTCTCGGTGTTCAGTGAATGGATAACAGCTTCTCCAGTCAAGGAGGTAGATGAACGTGGCCGCTGCTCTGGACGGTATCAAGGTGGTGGACTTGACACGTACCCTTGCAGGCCCCTTCTGCACCATGATGCTTGGCGATATGGGTGCGGATGTAGTCAAGATAGAGGAGTCGTCTCACGGCGACGAGACACGTTCCTGGCCTCCCTTCTGGAACGAGGTGTCCGGCCAGTTCCTCTCCTTCAACCGCAACAAACGTAGCATCACCCTCAACCTCAAGGACAGGCGGGCAGTTGACATTTGCCTGAAGCTGGCAAGCCAGGCCGACGTGATGATTGAGAGCTTCCGCACCGGTACATCCGACAAAATGGGCATAGGCTACGAGGCTGTCAAAAGACTCAACCCCCGCATCGTCTACTGTTCCGTCTCCGGCTTTGGCAGGACTGGCCCCCTGGCCGACAGGCCCGGCTACGACCTGATTATTCAGGGACACAGCGGACTCATGAGCACTACCGGAGAGCCTGACGGCCCGCCCGCACGTACCGGCTTCTCTATGGTGGACCTATTCACGGGCATGATGGCCTATGGCTCCATAGTGACCGCCCTTCTGAACCGGGAGAAGAGCGGCAAGGGCCAGTACGTTGAGGCGTCCCTGCTGGAGGGGCAGGTAGCCACTATGAGCTATCACGCCGTGGGTTATCTGGCCACGGGCCGCGTCCCCGGACGGATGGGGTCGGGCCACCCAAGCCTGGTCCCTTACCAGGCCTTCCCTTCCTCCGACGGGTTCTTTATTCTGGGCTGTGGCAACGACGGACTTTGGCGACGCCTGTGCCCCGCAATTGGCCGCGACGACCTGACCGATGACCCCAGGTTCAAGACCAACTCTGACCGAGTCCAGCAACGCTGGGAACTGGTATCCATCCTGAGCGACCACTTCCGGACCAGGACTACTTCAGAGTGGGTGGAGATCATTGGCAACGCGGGAGTCCCATGTGGCCCCATAAACCGGATATCCGACGTGGTGACCGACCCTCAAGTGCTTGCGCGGGACATGATGGTATCTATACCTCACCCCCAGGTGCCCGACCTGAAGGTTCCGGGCAGTCCTCTGAAGCTCACCGATACGCCGCCCACAGTTAGGCACTATCCCCCTTCTCTGGGAGAACACAATGAGGAAGTGCTAGCGGAGTTGGGCTATGGCAAAAAAGAGGTAGCTCGGTTCAAGGACGAGGGGGTTATTTAATTGACGCTCCCTTTGGTGGCTAGTAAGGAGTCCTTGTGACATCAAAAAAACGTCTGCAATTGGTCCACACATCCGACATTCACCTGGGCATGTACAAGCATAGCGACCACGCCTCCCTTGCCCTGACTGCTGTGGTAGATACGGTCCTGCGGCTGGAAGCCGATATGCTCCTGATAGCAGGAGACCTTTTCGACCACAGCCGCGTGCCTGATGAGATGCTAGAGTTCTTCACAGGCCAGATGAGCCGTCTGCCGGTTCCGGTCGTTCTGCTTCCCGGCAACCACGACAGCTATGACTCTACCTCGGTGTACCTCAGAGAGCATTTTGGCAGCGCAGCAGATGGCCTTCACATTGTCTCGTCCACTGACGGAGAGACCATACCCTTCCCGGACCTGGGCATAAGTGTGTGGGGGAAAGCCATAGAGCAACATTCTCCCAGATTCCGCCCTTTACAGGGGATGCCGCCTCGCCCGGAGGGCGATTGGTTCGTAGCCATGGCCCACGGCCCCTTCCACTACGATTACGACAAGGACGAACGCTCATCTCCCATTCTCCCGGAGGAAATCGCCTCCGCAACCTGCGATTACATAGCTCTGGGTCACTGGGACAGGTTCGTGGATGTCTCCCAGAACGGAGTGAGGGCCTGTTATTCGGGTACACCCACTTCTATGGTAGGCGGTAATTCGCTGGGGGGTGTGGCTGTTGTGGACTTGAACCCTCCAGGGGGAGTAGAGGTACAGCGTTTGTCTCTGGATATGGGGCAGTGACGACAGTCCGGGTGGAAGAGTGCAGTAAATCCAGGCCCAAAACTGCTCTCATGCACTATTTATTATCTAACAATGTATGTTGTATGCCGAGCTATCCTTTGTTGTCTCCGTCAGAGTGACCATTCGTCCCCAGATTGTCCATCAGGTTGAATATACGCTCGGCCTCATCCAGAGATTCGTCCAGAACGAAGCTCAACTCTGGGACGTACCTGATGGTAAGACGTTCTCCAAGCTCTCGCCGCATGAATCTCGTGGCTGAGTTGATGCCACTCAGTACAGTGTTCTTCTCCTGTTGGTCGCCCAGGACGCTCACGTACACACGAGCACGGCGCAGGTCGGTGGATGTTTCCACCTGGGTAATGCTTACTACACCCGACAACCTGGGGTCGTTCAACTCGTGGGAGAGGAGCTTGCTAATCTCCTGGCGTAGAACGCCGTTAATGCGGTCAGTGCGTCTTGTCATAGGAGGTAGACCTTTCCAGAAGAGGAGTATAATCGGAGGTCGCCAGGATAGGCCAGTTGCCACGGGTGTCTTTAAGCCGACACCCTTTCCCTGCGGTAAGTCTCCAGCACATCCCCTTCCTCGAAGTCGGTATAACCTGCAAGGCCAACACCACACTCGAAGCCCGTGGTTATTTCGTTCACCTCTTCCTTGAAGTGCCGAATGCTGGAAATGCTTCCATTGTGGACGACTTCACCACCACGAATAACTCGCACGTTAACACCCCTGGTCAGGCGTCCATCGGAGACCATGCAACCCGCTATCCTGTTCCGTCTTCCTACGGAAAAGACCACCCTTACCTCGGCGTGGCCTTGTACAACTTCTGCGTAAGTGGACTCCAGGATGCCTCTCAAGGCTTTCTCTACGTCCTCTATCAAGCGATAGATAATGTTGTAGTGCCTAATCTCCACGCCTTCCCTCTCGGCCAGCCTCTCGACGCCTTGCTGGGTCGTGGTTGAGAACCCGATGATAATGGCCTTGGATGCGCTGGCAAGCAGCACGTCGGTCTCGGTGATAGTACCGCTTCCGGCGTGGAGTATGCTGACTTTGACCCGGTCGCTCTCCATGCGTTCCAGGGCGGAGCACACCGCCTCTATGCTACCCTGTACGTCGGCCTTGATGATGAGGTTAAGTTCCTTTACCTCTCCTGCGTTAACCCCGGTGTAGATTTCATCCAGGGTCAATGCTCGTACGCCGGAGTTTTCTAGTTCCTTCTCCCGTAATCTTTGTACAACTACGTCACGGACGGTCCTTTCGTCCGTGAGGACTTGAAACACATCTCCTGCCTCGGGGAGAGAGTCGAATCCCATCACCTCCACGGGAACGGAGGGATCGGCCTCCTTCACACGCTTTCCCAAGTCATTGGTCATCGCCTTTATTCGGCCCCAGCTGGTGCCTGCTACCAGGGTGTTGCCCACCCTGAGGGTGCCGTTCTGGACCAGGACAGTTGCCAGTGCGCCACGGCTCTTATCCAGTTTGGCTTCGATAACGACACCGGTGGCACGTCGGTCCGGGTCAGCCTTAAACTCGGAGATTTCGGAAACCACCAGTATATTCTCCAGCAGGTCATCTATGCCGTCGCCCTGGATAGCGGAAATGGGTGTGACGATGACGTCTCCCCCCCACTCTTCCGGCACCAGGCCCTGCTCAGCAAGCTGGCGCTTAACCCTCTCGGAGTCGGCATCGGGCCTGTCCATCTTGTTGACAGCCACAACAACGGGCACGTTCGCAGCCTTGGCATGGTTCAACGCCTCTATTGTCTGAGGCATCATGCCATCATCGGCGGCTATTACCAGGATGGCGATGTCAGTTACGCGGGCACCCCTCGCTCTTATGGCTGTGAAAGCTTCATGGCCCGGGGTATCCAGGAAAGTAATTTCCTGACCGTTATAGTTTACCTGGTAGGCTCCGATGTGCTGAGTTATGCCGCCGACCTCGCTATCGGTGACGCGGCTTCTACGAATAGTGTCCAGCAGGGTAGTCTTGCCGTGGTCCACGTGGCCCAGTATTGTTACCACGGGTGAACGAGCGACGAGCTTGGATAGGTCTATCTCGTCGTCGGATGCTTCAAGAAGCGCTCCGGCGGAGGAGGCTGGCGCTCTTTCTTCCTCGGGCTTGACTCTAACGCCGAAAGCGGAGGTTACCAGGGTAGCCACCTCGAAGTCTATCACCTGGTTCATGGACGCCATGATTCCATTACGCATAAGCTGTTTGATAACGTCTATGGGGCTTATACGCGTGAGTTCAGCCAGGCGCTTCACCGTGAGGGTCCTAGGAAGTATGACCACCTTGGGGGCAGCCCTGCGGCTCTGGCCCTTCCTATCCGATGTTGAGGGGCGTCTCCTCTCATCCGTTAGGGCAGTCCGCTGCCCCTCACCACTTGTCATCAGTACATCTCCAATCCCATCCGACCCGGCTAGGACAGGCCGGCCGGCTTTAGCTGCTCCCCGTAATGGGCAAAGAGGGCTGCTTTATCCTGTTCCAACAAGGGAGACCGGAGGGCGTGCTCCAGACGGCTCTTCTTCAGCCCTTGCTTCCAGCAGTCTTCACCAGGGCACAGGTACGTGCCCCTCCCGGCTTTTTTACCTGTGGGGTCCACCTCCACCTTGCCTTCTAACGTGCGAACAATTCTGACCAACTCTCTCTTGGGCAACTGCTGACCGCAGGCGATGCAGGTCCGCAATGGTATATGTTTGCGTTTATCCACCACCACCTCAACTACTGCCGGGCCTGTTCAGTCCTGGCTGGAGTTGCTCCAGTTGCTCCGCTTTTTGGACGGGGAGCACGGCGACCGCGTGAGCCGCCCTTTTTCCCTTTCCAGGCATCATCCTGGGTGCCGCGTCGTCCTTTCCCGGCTCTTCTACCCCTACCCCGAAACTCGCCCATTATGTCTTCGGCGAAACGTATCTGGCCCGCGTTGGAGGGGGCCACGGGGACATTCCAGACGTCATCGCTTGCATCTTCCGTCCCTTCCTCCTCTTCGTCCTCATCTGCCTCTTCCTCGGCTTCATCCTCAATGGCCAAGAGTGCCAACTCTTCTTCAGGACTCAGCCCACTGTCGGCGGAGACCTCTTCGACCACGTCCTCTTCTTCAGTTTCCATCGCCTGAGGCTCCAGGACAGCCTCTTCTTCAACCTCTACGTTGAGGGAATCGGCAAGGACAGGCTCCAAGACTTCCTCCACGACCTCTTCCACGTATGGAGACTCTGCCTGTGCCTCGACCAGTACCGGCTCGGCCTCTTCCAATTCCGCAAGACCGTTCTCGGGTTGGGCCACGGCAACCTCCAGCTTGGCCCTGGCGGCGGCCCGGGCCGCAGCCTCATCATCGGCTTGGCGGTGGGCCTTTATCGCCTCCCATTCGACCATACTCTTGATGTCCAGGCGAAAGCCGGTCAGCCTGGCTGCCAAGCGTGCGTTCTGTCCCTCTTTGCCTATGGCCAGGGATAGTTGACGCTCGGGCACCACCACCAAGGCGGTCTCCCCATCCTTGTCCATCTCAACGTGTATCACTTCCGATGGGCTGAGAGCGTTGGAGATAAGCGTTTTGATGTCCTTATCCCAACGCACCACGTCAATCTTCTCTCCCTGAAGCTCATTGACTATGCTTTGAATACGGTTGCCTCTCATGCCTATGCAGGAGCCGACCGGGTCTATACCTTCCTGGCGGGCTGCCACGGCCACCTTGCTCCTGGAGCCTGCCTCTCTGGCTATGGACTTGATTTCTACCATGCCGTTGAAGACCTCCGGGACCTCAATCTCGAACAGGCGCTTGAGGAGGTCCTTGTGACTGCGGGAGACCAGAATCTCCGGCCCCTTGGCAGTTTTCCTTACGTCCAGAACGAAAATCTTCAGCCGTTGCCCTTTTTTATAGCGCTCCGTCAGCACCTGCTCCTCGGGTGGTAGGACAGCCTGGGCGCGACCCATTTCCAGAACGATAACCCGCCCCGACTCCATCTGTTCTACCACACCGGACATGACGTCGTTGGTGCGCTCCATGAACTCCTGGAAAATCAGGTCGCGTTCCACCTCACGGAGACGCTGCAACACCACCTGCTTGGCCGTCTGTGCGGCGATTCTGCTGAACTCAAGTTGAAGGGACTCAACGGGTACTTCCTCACCCAGGGCGGCGTCTTTCTTTATCTTTCGCGCCTCAAGGAGCAGTATCTCCTTTTCGATGTCTTCCACGTCCTCTACCACCGTCTTTGTGGCGAAGACGCTTATCGGATCCCCCGTGCTGTTGGGGTTTAGCTTGACGGAGATATTTTGCCCTACCGCAAGGTTGTCCTTCTTCAGGGCCGAGGCCAATGCCGCCTCAATGGCTTGCAACACTTGTTCCCTCGGCAGATGCCTCTCTGCCGCCAGCTGTGTCAACGCTATCACAAAATCACTCTTCATAGCGTCTCCTACTCCAATTGAGGGTTTGGGCCTCTACGTTTCCCTAAAAGGGTCTACCGCTATTCACTGCTCCCGACTCGCCTGTCTTCTTTTAACAAGAAGCCCCGAAGTATCGGGGCCCTCAGACCGAAGGAACAGGCAACCGTAGTATACCACCCGTCAAGCTGAGTTGCAACCTGCATCACGGTTTTGACAGGGTCTTTCTATTCTCACCTCAATCACCCTTTCACCGTCACCTGGAGCGTATCACCGTGGCCCTAAACATAGTAATGAGCCTAAACACCTGGCTAAGGGGCCTGTATTCGGTCATATAATAGAGATACCCTGGAACCTGCTCTCACCGTGCTTCAGGGTTGACAACGATTCCCACCGGGCTACAATGGTTCAATACTGGCTCTGGGGATCTCATCACCATTGGATAAAGGAGTTTCAGGATGATAACGAAATTCGGCTCTCTATATGCAGGGCACGTGGATTTTGACAACGTAGGGCTCGAGGGCACCCCGGCAAACGATCGGTGGCTCTCCGACGACCTTCTGGCCTCCGTCTTCGATAAGTGCGAAGCCATGGCTACGCTAATGGACCGGCTGGGCTACGAGACCTTCTGGACTGCCGAACACCACTTTCAACGCGAAGCGTATGAGTGCATACCCTATCTCCTCATGCTATACGTCCACT
>JAGWBG010000033.1:0-473 GCA_021296015.1 Dehalococcoidia bacterium
ACAGCGAAGTGGTGGAGCTATGCCGCCGGTTTCTCCCACGTCACCATCGTGGGGCGTTTGATGACCCAAGGCTGGAGTTGCGCCATGAGCACGCCCGCCAGTATCTGGCTACCTGCCAGGTGACTTTCGACGTGATGGTTCTTGACCTTGTGGACCCGATCGAGGGGGGGCCGGCATACCTGCTCTATACCAGGGAGTTTTACAACGTAGCTAGAGCGAGGCTGAAACCCGGCGGGATTCTGGTGACACAGGCTGGCCCAGCCGGGCTCCTGAACTATACCGAGTGTTTCACGGCAGTGGCGCGCACTCTCTCCCAGGTTTTCTCTTCCGTATATCCTTACAGTGTCTACGTGCCGGCCTTTGCCACCCCATGGGGCTTTGTCATGGCCTTGACCGAAGGGCCACAACGGGCACCGGATGGACTTGACCCGCAGACCATAGACTCTCTTGTGTCTCAGAGGCTGCCGGGACAA
>JAGWBG010000033.1:757-12507 GCA_021296015.1 Dehalococcoidia bacterium
CGAAGGGCCACAACGGGCACCGGATGGACTTGACCCGCAGACCATAGACTCTCTTGTGTCTCAGAGGCTGCCGGGACAAATGCGGGACTACGATGGTATGGCTCAGAGGAGTATGTTTTCCCTGGCCTTTGGCATCACCTTCATGCTGTCCGGGCTTCTTAGGCCTCTGGCTGGCTACCTCGCCGACCGTTACAGCCCCAAGATGGTCGCCCTTTCGGGAGTCGCCCTGCTGGGGGTCATGCTACTGCTGCTCCCTCTCATTAACAATCTTCTTCACCTTTATCTCATCTTCTCCGTTATGGCCCTGGGAATTACACTGGGAACAGGGTCGTCAATGGCCAAAATAGTCAGCGCCTGGTTCTACAGCAACCGGGGAGTGACCCTCGGCCTGATAACCGGCGGCGGCTCCATTGGCGCGGTGATTCTCGTGCCTGCCTCATCGGGTTTTCTGGTCCTGTTTAGCAGTTGGCAAGTAGCCTACATATTCCTCGGCCTTTTGCTACTTGTTGTCATATTGCCACTGAGTTTCCTGTTGGTCAGGGACCGGCCCCAGGATATGGGACTTGAGCCTCATGGAGAACTTGCCGCACCCAAGGGTGCGGATGGCGGAGATTCCGACAACTCGGAACTGGTGGTTACACGGGACTCCACCTTCGGCGAGGCCCTCCGGACCGCATTCTTCTGGAGGCTTACCTTCGGGTATTTCGTCTGAGGGTATTCCATGAGCTTCGTGAATGGTCATTTCGTTGCCTACGCCAGGGACCTGGGTTATCACCCCCTGGTAGCCGCCGCCGGATTCAGCCTCATAGGCCTATGGGCCATTGTCGGGACGCTGTTTCTAGGGCATCTCTCCGACAAGCAGGGCCGCCGGAAAATCCTGAGTTTCTCCTACCACCTCAGAGGCGTAGGGTTTGTTATAGTGCTGCTGTCTATGGGCATACCGTTCCTGAACATACCTTCCATGGGGCTGCCGGCGTTGCTGGCGGGGATGGTTCTAGTGGGCGTCTCCTGGAACGCGGTGGTTGGCGTTACGGCGGCCTACGTCTCAGACCGCTTTGGCGTTAGTAAACTGGGAACTATCTACGGCACCATGTTTGCCGTGATGCCGCTGGGCTCCGGCTTGGGTGCTTTCCTGGGTGGGTACTTCTACGACGTTCGTGGGACATATGACATAGCGATATGGTCCAACATTGTCCTTCTGGTAATTTCGGGGCTTCTAGTCCTTATTAAAGAACGGCCGCCGGCGATGAGAGAGGCCGTGGCTGTAGCCGGTTAGACTTGGGCTGTCAACAAGCATAATAATAGGAGGAAGCTAGTGAAGTGGGTGACGCGAGACCATGTTCATCTTGATAGAGTAGTCTGCCCCTGGTTAATCCGGCGGTTCATAGACCCGGAGGCTGAATTTCTCTTCGTGCCGTGGGGCCAAGAGGACAACCGGCCCCATGATGCTACTCCCTTCGCTATACCAGGGGCTGAGTTGGGTCCCCACGATGAGCAGGGGACAACATTTGAGAAAATGGTCCGAAAATATGGGTTGGACAGTCCGGCGTTGCAGTTGATGGCGAAGGTGGTCACGTCCGGCGTCCATAATGCTCTGCACAGGGGGAATGAGGACGAGAACGATGTCCCTGCGCTGGAAGGCATCGGCTTGAATGCCCTATCGGAGGGCATCATGCTCATCGCCGACGGAGATTTGGACAACATAGATAAGAGTATGCTTATCTACGACGCCCTCTATGCTTTCTGCCAGGCCCGAATTCGCATGTCCGAGGACCCGGAACTTGTGGGAAAGAGCTTCTTCCAGGCCAGCCGTATAATGAAGGATTCAATCAAGGCTGCCATGCCCGGTTAGTTAGAAGCCGGTCAATGTCGCTTAGACAGAGAGTTAACGGCTGCTGCGGGAGGGCAGGGATACAGTAGCGCTCCCTGTTACGGTAGAGCCTAACCGGTTGTTCTCGTTCCACAGGTCCAGTTCCACCAGGTTTTCGCCATTCTCTGTGAACTTGCGCTTCACTCTGCCCTGGGAAACCACCGTGTCACCGACTACATCCATGCCACGGTAGTTGCCGCCCAGCTTCTTAATCCGGCCCTCAAGACCGATCCAGTCTGTGACCACGTGGGTCATGAAAGCCAGCTTGCACTGGCCGTGCAGTATGATGTCCGGGAGGCCGCCCGGGCCCTTGGCATGTTCCCGGTCATGGTGAATGAAAGCGAAATCACCGGTGGCGCCGGAAAACACCACCATGTCCGTGACTGTCAGAGGGCCTTTGGTCTTGGGGGGAAGCTCCATCCCCTCTTCAACGTCCTCAAAATAGACTTGCTCCGGCTGTTGCCAGGGTTCGCTCGATCCTGGAAACGGTGGTCCATAGGTTGGCATTATTGTCCTCCTCCTTGTGGTGCGTCCGCCTGCCTGTGCGCAGCACGCAGACAGGAAATATGGGCTGGCTGTCAGACTGAATCCCCTACTCCTTGGCCTCGTATGTAATGCCTATCGAACGTTGCTTGCCTAGCATTTCGTTGTTCTGGTTTGTGTACGTCATTTCTACGATGTGGAAGAGCATGGGGCCCAAGCTCCTGGACTGGCGGGCGTATATATCAACCAGTTTGGCTTTACCTGTGATTACATCTCCGGGTCGCATGGGTCCGTAAATCTCAAACTCGTTGCCCCCGTTCAATCCGGTCGTCTTTTCCCAGGGCAACGGCTCCAGATTGAACCTGGCATACCCGACGTCTCTGAAGCAGTGAATAAACGTGGGAGGCGCTATGATGCCCCCGTAGGGAGTGCCTTTAGCGTACTCTTCATCACGATAGAGGGGGTTGGGGTCCTTGATGGCATCGGCGAACTTGGCTATGGCTCCTGCCTCTACAACGGCGATCCCCAGGTCTATCTCACGTCCGACCAAACTCTTTAGCTCGTCGGAGATGGTAAACTCGCTGGAGTCTGTGGTCATAGTTGGCTTCCTCCTTGCGTAGGCCTGTATTAGATGGAAGCGAGTATAGCCCTACCTGCAAGCGTCGTCAACCGCTTCCCTAGCTGGCCCTACGACCATTGATTACAGCTATCCTTGACTGAGTAACTGTCCTGGACTATTCTACGAGCGTTCCAACGGATGCAGGCAGATTTAGGAGGCGCGTCGTGGCGTTCAAAATACATAATCTTCATTTCAAGAGTCCCGACCCGGAGAAAACTGCCCAATGGTACATTGACAACTTGGGTGCCACAATGGTGAGGAAGGTCGAGAGGCCGGGAGGCATAGTGGGGCTCCGGCTGGACTTGCACGGGGTCCCGTTGAATATAACCGGGATTCTCCCCTGGCAGGAGCTGGAGCAGTTCTACGGGCTTGAACACGTAGGTCTGCACACCGATGACCTTGCCAGCGTGATAGAGCAGGCCAAGGCCGGTGGCAGCCGCATCCTGGAGGAGCTAACGACCCCGGACGGAGAGCCGTGCTGCTTCATTGAAGGCCCGGAGGGAGTCCGCATCGAAGTAACCGAGGTTGAACGGTGGCCCTCCTGACATGGGTCCTTCTACCCCTGGAAGATGTCCTCGGGCAGAAAAGCGGAGACGGTGACATTAGGTAGGTCAACTATATTGCTGACTTTAAGGTCCACCGCCACGCTGCAGATAATATACGCCTGCTCCCTGGTCCAGCCGCGCTCCTGGAGCAGATCAATCATGTTTATCAGGGCGTTGCGGGCGGCCAGGGTGAGGTCCTCGCCCTCTTGGGTGCCGTCCTCGCGCACTGGCATCCCCATAGTTGCGATGAAGTTCCTGGGGGCGGCCCATTGGGGTCGGACGAAGTTTTCCGGTTGGGAGATGCGGGGCGAGGGATTGTTTTGCCGGCCAGCCTCGCCGTCGTGTATTCGGAAGCGTACTACCGCCGTCGCTCCCATCTCGATGGCAGTGATACAGCACTCCCCGTCGCCCTGGGCGAAATGGCCGTCTCCCGCAGAGTACAGCGCCCCATCTACATTGACCGGGATTAGCAGATGAGAGCCCTTGGTAAGCTGCTTGGCATCCACATTGCCACAGTTCTCCCTTGGTGGGATGGTGCGCAACCCCTGGCTGGCAATAGGTCCGCTTGAGGGTACTGCGTCCTCAGAGTCCGGTGGGAAAGCAACGCCACCTCTCTGAACAAGCTCCGCCTCCCGCCGTGTCCACTCTTCCATCTGGGCGTGAGAAGGAGCTATACCGGCGGTTCCCATGAAGGAGCCGTCGGTAATGCGAATACCGGGGAGCCTGGAAGATGTAGCCCAGCCGTCCTTGATCTCCCAGTGGACCAGGTATGCTTCGGTGAACAGGTCGCGGAGAAATCCCGAACCGGGACGGAAACGGGTCCATCCGTGAGGCTGGGCGATGATGTCCAGGTACTCGATTTCCAGCAGGTCGCCGGGTTTGGCACCCTTGACGTACACAGCCCCGGTCAACGGATGGGCCACCTTCGAATCCATATTAACCAGGTCGGATTCAGCCATACCAGGCTTGATCTGGCCGTCCGTGGCGTCACGAGTTTCAATGACCACCTCTTCGCCGGGGTCCACTTCAACGACCGGCGTAACATCAGGATGCCAACGGTTGTGGCCCTTATTTGGCTCTTCCTTGAGACGCTTGCTGCGGTCTATCTCTATACTCTTCATTGCCACTTCCTTGTAGAAAATAAGAGAATATAGTTAACATAACTTGACTAATTCTCAAGCTCTGGCCCTGACTGATGGCATGATACCTACCACTCTATGTTGTGTCAACTTCGCTACGTTTAAGCTGACTAGAAGGGGTCTCTACAGGAAGGATGTGCGGTGGTCGTTGACAGTGGATGTGGCTCAAGTTACACTCGGAATTCTATATCGTACGTCTCAATTCCAAAGGCAACTGAAAGGAGTCAAAAGATGCGAGAGTCTACCAGAATCAACGACCGTTACGGGCTTCCCATCAGTACCGGCTCTCCGGTAGCAGCTCAACGATACGTGGAAGGTGTGGACCTTCTTCTGTCGCAGAATTTCGGCCCCGAGGAGAAATTCAGAGAAGCTGTTGAGGCAGATGAAGGGTTTGCTCTTGCCCATGCCGCTCTGGCTGCCACGCTGATGCTGCGTGTCATGGTCCCGGAGGCGAAGGAGAGCGTGGAGCGTGCCGCTTGGCTGACCGGAGGTATCACAGCCCGGGAGCAACGTCACGTGGAGGCCATCAGGCTTTACGTGAATGGTGAAGGCCCCAAGTCCCTTGCCGTCATCCGTGAGCAGTTGGCTGAGTACCCACGAGACTGCGTAATGATGACCCTGTGCAACCGCCTCCTGATTCTCGGATGCAGCGGCGCAGGGGTTGCGAATTATCCCCAGGAGCTATTCGCCATTATGAAGAGTGTCGAGTCGGACTACGGCGACGATTGGGCTTTCCTTGGGCGATACTCATTCGCTCACCATGAGACAGGTCAGTTGGAGGAGGCCCGACGATTTGCCGAGCGCTCTCTGGAGCTTCGGTCCGATAACGCCGTTGCGTCCCACTCCGAAGCCCACGTGTTCTTCGAGACGGGAGACCACCCGGGAGGTGCGGATTTCCTGGACAAGTGGATTGTGGGCTATGACAGCCGTGCCTCATTCTACGTCCATCTTTCCTGGCATTCGGCCCTTTTCCAGTTGGCTCTGGGTCATTATGAACGGGCCCTCAGCCTCTATGAGAGCTCCATACGCCCCTCAGTGGTAGAGAAAAGCCCTATTTCTCTGGCAGACAGTGCCTCTCTGATGTGGCGATTGCAGATGTACGGTGGTTCCCGGCCTCCGGCTCCCTGGCAGGAGGTGGGAGCGCAGGCTGTCCCGGCCGCTGAACAACCTGGACCTGCCTTCAGGGACGCCCATGCCGCCTTGGCCTTTGCGGCCAGCGGTGACGAGGAGAGTCTGAGTCGAATGATAGATGGTCTGAGGGACCTTGCCGACAAAGGAAACATGGTCGCGGGTGAGGTTACACTGCCCCTGGCGAGGGGCATCGGAGCTTTTGCAGAAGGGAACTACGCTGAAACAGTGCGTTTAATCGAACCAATCTTCCCGCAGCTTACTCGCCTCGGCGGTAGTCATGCTCAGAGAGAGGTGTTCGAGGACACCCTGTTGGAAGCTTATCTCAAATCTGAGCAGTTTGACAAAGCTGAGGACTTGCTGCGAGCGCGTTTGAAGCGGCGGTCATCGGTACGCGACACCTTCTGGCTGGGACGAGCGCGCGTGGGCAACGGGCAGATGGACGCGGCCGGCGAAAACCTTCAGGACGCGGCCCAGGGGTGGAGTGACGCCGACTCCGGTTCACCTGAAATTTCCAGCTTGAACCATCTGGCCCAGAGAGTGAACTAGAACGGGCCCATCTGGTAATGGCAACATCAAACAGACTTGGGCACTGCATGGAGAAAGAGAGGTCTGGATATGGCTAGAGTGAAACGGATTGGTGCACTGTTACCCGCCACCAACCCGGTGGTGGAACCCGATTTTTATACGGTTATTCCCAGGGATATAACGGTTCACTTCGAGCGCATGTGGAATGGTCGGTGGGGCAATCAACCGGAGAAGCCCGGTGACGAAACTTACAAAGCAAACATGAGCAGTGAAGAAGCCAATACCGTTGAATGGGCGATGTTCGGGATAAATCAGACAATGATGAACGAGGATGTGGAGCGCAGCGTCAGGTCTCTGGCCAACGTGGACCTGGACGTGCTGGCTTACGCCTGCACAGGCGGCACGTGGCACAAGGGCAACCTGGCTTATGACCGCCAGATAACCGAGGAAATGCACCGGGTCAGCGGCGTTCCTGCCATCACAGCGGTAGGTTCGTGCTTGGAGGCTATGCGATACATGGGCGCCCGTCGTATCAGTGTGGCCGGACCGTATCGAAACTATCATCTCCAGAACCGTCTGAAGCCTCTGTTGGAAGAAGCAGGGTTCGAGGTGGTCAGCGCCGAAGGTGAGCAGTGGATGCAGGACTCTATGAATCCCAGAGATATAGACGTTCAGGAACCCCAGGTTATTGCGGATTTTGTGCCCACGGTCGTGAAAGAGGAGGCGGATACGGTATTTTTGCCTGGAACGGCATGGCGGGCACTGGAGGCCGTGGATGCCCTGGAGCAGGTGCTGGGTAAGACCGTGATTACGGTGAATCAGGCGACCATCTGGATGGCCCTTCGGGAGGTGGGGTGGACTGAGCCTATCGAAGGGTATGGCAGCCTGTTGAGGGTTCGGGCCCCGGTGGCGAGCTAAAGCTCCTATCGACCCATTGCTTTCCGTGCAAAGTCTGTTCGGATGATGCGTTCATAGGACTGGCGGCTGGTGATGAGGCCGGCATTCATCAGTACGTCCTGCAAGGCATTGTACCCGTCCTCCCTCAACAGAGGGTCTTTGGCCCAGGTGTCCTGCTCTTTGTAGCGGGCTACCGCCCTCAATATCACGCCTTTGTCCATGCCTGAGAAAAACTGGTAGACGGCATCGGCGATGGTCTCGGCGTCCGATTGCTCCAGCCAGACCTGGGCATTGTAGAAGCCTTGGGTAAACCGCTGGACTATCTCGGCCTTCTCCACAAGGGTCCGTTGAGTGACCGCGATGGAGCTATAGGCTATATGGCCATTCACGGAGCCAAGGGCGACGGCCAAATGTCCGGTGCCCTCGTGTATCAGTTGCTCCACTGCAGGTTGTGGGACGTGAATGAAGTCTCCGTCTCCGCGACGGAAAGCGTCCATGGCATCCTGCAAGGAAAGCCCGCTTAACAGATGCACGTCGGCCAGGTCAATCCCATTGTTCATGAGAGCGTAGCTGAGAGAGGCCCAAGGCATAGGTGAGAACCCGACGGGGATTAGCGTGGCGCCTTTCAGATTGGCCCACTGGAATTGTTCTTGGGGCACCCGTCCCACCAGGAAGAAGCCGTCGCGACTGTTAATCTCGATGATGTGTGTCGGTACGACCTCAGCGCCCCAGTCGGCGGCAATTATGCTGCGCATGGGGCCGCTCTGGACCATATCGGCTATTCCGCCAGTCAGGGCACTCAGTCCATGATAGCCCGGCGGGCATGTGGAGAATTCGACGTCCAGACCTTCCCGCTGGAAGAATCCGCCTGAGACGGCCACGTAGATAGGCGTGTAAAACAAGGAGCGGAAGGTTTCCATGAGTCGCAGAGGTTCTCTCCCTGTGGTAGCACACATGTAGTATGGCCTCCGTATGTGGGTTTGCCAGGACTGGCATGTATCTCAGCGGCCCCGCGTACTCGTTCGACCATAGCACGGCCTATTTTGCTTGTACTATCAGCCGAAAAGACGGTTAGGCTAGCTCAAATCATCTCTGGATATGCCCTAGTCGCGCAAGATTGCCCTGATAATGCCGATTCACAGGTCTCGGTCTCGCCAATAGGGTATTGTAGTCCTTGAGTGGTTACTGATGTTTATCCAAAATCGTGGTCACCTCTGCCTTGTCGTTCAAATTCGCAGCCTAGCCTGCGCAACTTGCGTGTGAGTTCTCTGTAGTTCAAACGACTACCAGCACTTTGTTAGTTGTGACAGTCTCAATCAACGCTGACTCGACCTCGGCAGGCAATTCATCGCCCCATTCACGATAGGACTCTATGAAGGCGGTCGCCAGGCTTTGCAGGGTTTCCAGAGCTTCGGCAGATGTATCGCCCCAAGCTTTGCATCCCGGAAGCGAGGTATCTCAGCCATAAACTTGTCTTCGGTCTCTTCACTGGGTTCGTGCATGACGAAAGAAAGTTCATACAGCTTCAATTTTCAAGCCTCGTGGCGTGTTCAGGAGAATCTCACTGGCGTATCGTTACCTTTACCGAGCCTGCCCTAATTATGGGCTGTGTCGAGGCCTTGCCCGATGCTATCAGACCCACTGTGGCCTCGCACTAGCGACCCATGGCGTAGGACTCGTTTCGGGGGTCTGCACCTGCCAATAACACCCCGCGCTCGCGGTCAATCTGAATCGCACAGGGGCCACCCATCCCGATAGTTGCCCAGTCATCCAGAACCTCCAGATTATGGCCCCGGCCTTTCAGGTCTTCAGCAACTTGATGGTCAACACGTCCTTCCACCGTCAGGGAGCCGGGAACGTAGGTGTGGGGCCAGAAAGAATTGGGGAAGTTCCAGCTTGCTATTCTCGGCGATTCTATGGCCTGCTGGGGATTCATCCCAAACTCCACAATGTTAAGGAAGACTTGGGCCATTGCCTGACACTGAATGTCACCGCCCGGTGCGCCAAAGGCCATGAAAGGCTTGCCATCCTTGAATGCCAGGGCCGGGTTGGGCGACAACCGGGGGCGCTTGAAGGGTGCTCCGGATCAAGCCATATCTGGTTGCCTCTAAGGGAGAGTATGAATCCCAGCCCCGGAATCACGGGCGTCGCCGTGAACCAGTCGCTGGGGGTGGCAGAAAATGCGTTGCCCCACCTGTCCACCACACAGGTGTAGCTGGTGTCCTCCTGTACCTCGCCAATGGCTACGGCTTGGGGCTTAGTGGTGGGACGAGCCGAAGTCGGCCCCTGGTACTCCCAGGGTGAGCCGGGTGGCGGCATATCTGGGAAGGCGCGCTCCATGTCTATAGTGCTGCGCCGCTCCTTTGTATATCCCTGAGAGAGAAGCCCTTCCATTGGCACATCCACCAAGTCCGGGTCTCCGTAGTAGTGGTGTCTGTCCGATAATGCCAGGTTCAGCACTTGGCTAATCAGATGGAGGTAATCGGTGCTGTTATGCCCCAGGGATTTCAGATTGTCCTCCTCCAGCATCTGCAAGGTCTCGGCCAGCACCGGCCCCTGACACCAAGGGCCGCATGTATAGACTGTGTAGTCCTTGTATCTGCCCATTTGGGGCGCTTCTATGCCCACGGAGAAGCTTGACCAGTCCTCCATCGTCATCAGGCCACCCTGGTCCTGGCAGAATTTCACTATCTCTTCGGCCATCTCACCCTTGTAGAAATAATCACGGGCTGCCCTGATGGCGGCCTCGCGGCCCTTGCGAGCGTTGTCTCGCTCCACCTCCACAAGACGGCGAAAGCTGTTGGATAGCTCCTTCTGAGCGAAGACTTCACCAACCTGGATGAGGTTGCCGTTGGGGGCCAGAAGCTCCACGTTCTGAGGCCACTGTCTCCAGATGTTTTCACGGCGTCTCAAGGCGTCGTTAAACCGTGGGCCAATGGCAAAACCCACCTCGGCCAGCTCAATGGCCGGAGTGACCACTTGCTCGAATGACATGGTTCCGTACTTCTCCAGGGCGGTCATCCATGCGTCGGGGGCGGCGGAAACGACGGACCGCAGGATGCCATCCGGGAGGTCTCCATTCTGGTGCTTCATAAAGTATTCGATTGTAGCGGCCTTGGGGAAGCGGCCCAGGCCGCTGATGACGATGACTTGGTCGGAAGCTGCGTGGTAGAGAAAACTAGCAGCGACTCCACCGAAGTTGGCCGCGGTTGGAAGGGTGACGTTGATGGCCATGCCGGAAGCCACACCGGCGTCGATGGCATTGCCACCCTGCTCCAATATACGGAACCCTGCCGCCGCTGCCAGAGGGTGCCCGCAGGAGACCATGTGAGACATTCCCATAATGGGGGGCCTGTATGACGGAATACCTATAGCCATCTCATAGCCTCCTTGGCTCTTATAGTTTGGGCCTCTCTGAAAACGTCCGACGCGCCAAGTATATCCTTTATATTAAGGCGTGGCAAGCGTCCCACGGCCTCTGTATGGACGCCAGAGTGGTGTTATGAGATACTATCAGCCGGTGCCAGGCACATCCGGGCCGATACTTTCATATTCCCTTCAGGAGGCGCTATGACGATTGAAAAGACCGTTATCAATCCCGACACACTTCCGCCGCCCAATCCCCACCTTTCCAGGGCTGTCAGGGTAGGAGACCTGCTCTTTGTCTCCGGGACAACGCCTGGCCCCAATCCGGCTACAGGCGTGTTGGACACGGATATAAAGTCCCAGGTCCGTAGCTGCCTTGAGACCATCAAGGCTATTCTTGAGGGGGCCGGGACCTCCTTGGAGAACGTTGTCTCAGTAACGGCTTACCTCAAGGACCCGAGCCTGTTCAGTGATTACAATGAAGAGTATATGAAGTTCTTCCCTACCGACCCACCCGCCCGGACGACGGTGCAGGCAAACATGATGCGACCGGAGTTGCTGATAGAGATTACCTCCACCGCGGTTATTCCACGCTGACTCACGACGGGTGGAGAGTGAACCGGAGTGAAGTGCTTCGACGGTGTTCGTGGTCTCCCGACGGTGCCGGGTTCAAGAAGCAGTGTGGGGGGAAACAGGGATATGGCGTTCGCTTACTTGAGCCAGTCGGCAACGCGCTCGGCTATCATTATGGTTGTCGCGTTGGTGTTGGCCCGGACGCAGTCGGGCATTACCGATGCGTCCACGACCCTGAGCCCCTCCAAGCCATGGACCCGGCAATATTGGTCAACTACCGCCATAGGGTCTGCTGCCGGCCCCATCTTGCAGGTGCCGGAGACATGGTAGCAAGTGCTCGCGTTCTTTAGCATCCAGGCGTCCAACGCTTCGTCCGAGGCCAGGTCCTGGTCGGTAGGCGCGATGCGCTCCGCTACGATGTCCGAAAATGACCCATGCTCCAGCAATCGAAGGCATAGCCTGACGCCCTCGCGCAGTCTCTCTCTGTCCCACGGGTCCTCAAGGTATCGGTAGTCCATGCGGGGTTGGACGTGGGGGTCTGAGGAAGTAAGGGTCAACTCACCCGCGCCGGCTGCCAGGTATAGAAGGGCGCCAATGCTGAC
>JAGWBG010000328.1 GCA_021296015.1 Dehalococcoidia bacterium
CATCACGGTCCAGAACTTCCACATATCCCCCACGGCCTACAGCCAAAACTACAAGAGGGAGCACATCTGGTGTGACCCGGCATGTGCTCCCCAGTAGCCTTTATCTGAAGTGCACAGGACCACAGGCCCGGAGCCTTAGCTGCCGCCGGGCCTGCTGTATTTTTACAACCATTCCCTCAACCCTGGCACTATCATTTAGCAACTTCGAAATCAAAACTTTTATGAAATCACTAGTAGGTATCTGCGTAAGCTACCCAGGCCAAAATATATTGACAAGGCCATGGTAATTTTGTATATTACGGGAAGTTTCTACTGAAAGATTTGGAGGTCGCTATGTCTCATAACTGGCGCTTCAAGCCCATGTTCCTCATTCCGTTGCTGCTGATGTTTGCGATTATAGCCGCGGCCTGCGGAGACGACGCGCCCCCCACGCCGGACCCGACGGCCATGATGGAGGGGAGGAGGAAACCCAGCCGCCAGCAGCTACCGATGTCCCGCCTACTCCCACAGCCAGACCCGCCGAACCGGAAGCGGAAGCTGCTATCGCCACTGCCGCCCCCCAGCCCACACCGACGCCGGGGACTGCTGCGCTTCCCGGCAGACAAGGGGGCGTCATGAGGGCTATGGTCCCCTACACACCCAGTCACTTTAACCCCAACCGCGGTGGCTGGCTGCCCGCGGCATGGATTTCCCCAATGTATAACGAGTTGGTCCACTATAACCCCGAAACTGCCGACCCCCTCGACATAAGGGGCGACATGGCCGACACCTGGGAAGTATCCAACGGCGGGAAGACCTTCACTTTCTTCCTCAACGAGAACGCTGCCTGGCACGACGGCACACCCGTCACCGCCGCAGATATAGTGTTCACCTTCGAGGACATAGTTAACACGGACAACGTCAGGCCCTGGCGAGGCGTGATAAGGCCCTACTTCGAGAGTGTCACCGCCATAGACGAGCACACCGTACAGGTGGACCTGAAGTACGAGGCGGCGGCCTTCTTCCCCTATCTCGCCATAGACTACATGCAGATGCTACCCAAGCACCAGTACGATCAGGGCCTTGACATGGACTCCCATGAGAACCGTATGGGTTCCGGCCCCTTCATGCTGACGGACTACGAACCGGATATTCATCTTGAGTACGAACGGAACCCCAATTACTGGAAGCCGGGGCTTCCATACCTGGACGGCCTGAAGATGTTCATCCTATCGTCGCCTGCCAGCGTTATGGCTGCACACAGGACGGGTCAAGTCCTCATGTCCCATACCATGGTCACCTGGATGACCAACGCAGAAGCGCTGCAGCTTGACGAGCAGATGAGAGGGAGCGGTGAGGGTGCCGTATTCTGGGCAGGCCCGGCCAGCCACACCAACCTGTTCCCGAATATTCAGAGGGAACCTTTCTCCGACAAGAGAGTGCGGCAGGCAATGCACCTGGCGATACACCGCCAACCCATCATGCAGATCGTGACCCGAGGACAGGCTACACTGGGTTGGCCCTTCGCGCCCAACTACTGGTTCTCTCCCACCAATGAAGAGGTGGCACAGTTGCCCGGCTACAGGCAGACCGCCGATGGGGAGAAACATCCTGACGATATAGCCGAAGCCCAGAGGCTCATGGCAGAGGCCGGCTTCCCCGACGGTTTCGAGACCGCCATGCTGGTCCCGGCGGGAGGACTGGACGTGAAGGAATTCGCCCAGGTGGCGTCGGACCAGCTCAGGAGGTACTTAAACATAGAAATAGACCTCGACCCACAGGAACGGGCCGTTCTTGATCCTCGCCGCAACAACCGGGACTTCGAGTTTTACGCCGGTAGCCAGGGTCTCCTGATTATTGACCCCGAGGATATGTACAGCCGCATGTACAATGGTGAGGACGCCTTCAGCAACTATGGCCAGTGGGTCCCCACACCAAGGTTCGTGGAGGTCTTCGATGAGCAGTCCCGGGAGCAGGACCAAGACAGGCGGAGGGAGTTGACCTTTGAGGCAGCAGACATCTTCTTCGATGAGCTCCCCAACATACCCCTCTACTACGTC
>JAGWBG010000034.1:0-12902 GCA_021296015.1 Dehalococcoidia bacterium
GCATCAATTGAGACGGGGAGGAGACCGTCTGATCAGACGTCGAAAGGGCGAACCTCCGGTTAATACTATGGGAGTAAAGGGAATGAGGTTCGGCGCCAGGCCGTTGCGCTCGGTGATGTACGTCCCCGGTAATAAAGAAGACTGGATGCGCAAGGCGCCCCAGTATGGGGCCGACGCCCTGATACTGGACCTGGATGACTCGGTCGCCGAGGAGAATAAGTCCGAGGCGCGGTTGTTGGTACGGAAGATGGTGGAGGAGTTGGGTGCCAGTGGGCAGACCCTCTTTGTACGTGTTAATCGGCTGGACACGGGACTCTCCGGCGACGATCTGGAGGCCGTTACCTGTTCCAACCTTTACGGAGTTATACTTCCCAAAGTGGAGTGCCCTGAGGACGTGTTCGAGGTCGACGTTCTGCTGAAATTCTTCGAGCGTCGCGTTGGTGTGGATACAGGCAAGACCTTCATAGACCCGTCCCTTGAGACGGCCCAGGGGATACGAAGGGCTTACGAGATAGCCACTGCCTCGCCACGGGTGGCCCACATGGGTGCCAGTTGGGGCAAGGGTGGAGACGTGGCCCGGTCCGTAGGCTTTGAGTGGACAGCAGAGGGCACCGAGACCCTCTTTCTACGCTCCAAGGTGCTGGTGGACTCACGAGCGGCTGGAGTGCCATATCCCCTCACCGGCGGTTGGATGGACATCCATGACCCGGAAGGCCTTCGCAAGGCGGCAAGACATGTTAAACAGCTGGGCTACACCGGGATGCACCTCATCCACCCATCCCACGTACCAATTGTCAACGAGGTGTTTACGCCCACGAGGGAAGAAGTGGCTCATTGGCAGGGTCTCATCGAGGCAATGGAGGAGAGACGGAGCCAGGGTGGTGCCGCCGTGACCTATCAGGGGAGCATGGTTGACATCGCTCATGAAGAGGCGGCCCATGCCATGCTACGGATGGCCCAGGAGTTGGGTGTCCTTGACTCCTCGGACACCCAATAGTCAGGTGCGATTATGATGCAGCGATGTCCGGGATAGTAGTACCCAATTCGAAAGCCCAGGAGGCCAGCGATGCCGGTCAAGGAGAAGCTACCCTACACTGACCACAAAGCGAAGGTCAACGGACTCCGCATTCACTACACCGATTGGGGCCGTAGCCAACGCCTATTTCTGGAACCTTGTCGCTCCCGCGCTTCGTGATAGCTATCACGTGGTGGCGGTCACTGCCAGGGGTAGAGGCAAGAGCGAATATTCGACTGATGGTAAATACGACTACGACCAGGACTACGTACAGGACTTCCGTGGCCTCACCAAACGGCTCGGCATGGACAGGTTGATTTACGTAGGACAGTCCATGGGCGGCAGAATCGGGATGTCCTATGCGGGAACTTATCCCGAACAAGTGGAACGCCTGATACTGGTTGACATTGGCGCCGAGGTCAGCGTCCGATTTCCCAAGGGTGACCCGGTGACGGACCGTCCCGAAGTATTCAATTCTTTTGCAGAAGCCGAGGCCTGGCTGCGACAGTTCGACCGGTTCGCGAGAATAGGTAGCGAGGCGATGGATATTGTTCTCAAGACCAGCTTTCAGAAGCTTATCAACGGGCAGTTGGCCTCGACTATTGACCGCAAACTGATAGGTCAGCGGCAGCAGTCAGCTTCAGACGGGAGGCCCGCCTTTAGGTCGGCGTGGGACCTCCTTTCCAGGATTCAGTGTCCCACACTCTTGATACGTGGCACCCTGAGCGACATCCTATCGCCTGAAGTGGCCCACAGGACGCGGGACACCATACCCAATTGCAGGCTGGTGGAGATAAAGTCGGGGCACTTGCCCCAGCTGGAAAACCCCAGCGAGCTTATCAGGGTCGTAAGGGAGTTCCTGCAGGGTGGGGAAGCAACCGGGACCTAGTACGTCGTTCACGTATTAGCAGTCATGAGGTGAGTTGTGGAACTGGAGAGTCTTATTCAAGACCTGGCGAGTGCTGACCGGATGCTCTGGGTGATTGGCGGTGGCGGGGTGGTGAGCGAGAATGCGGGCAAGGACATAACGGAAGCCACGGTCAGAGGTGGCTACATCACGGTGGAGGCCGATAGTTGGCACCTCCACATGAAGCTGGACCTGGTGACCGGCGTCCAGTTCGTGGAGGCGGAGGACCACGGTTTCGTTCCCTTCCTCTATTACGTCCGGTTCTCGGATGCCCAAGAGGAAACCCTGCTAAGGGTCTACTTCCCCAATCCATACCTGGACGACGACGAGAAGCCCACGGAGTTTCAACCGGAGAAGCTGAAGCTTTTTGAGGACTATCGAGACAGGTACGTGGGTCAGGACGGCATCATTTTCGTCAAACGACCAATGGGGGAGGTATGAGCAGGCCCGACCGCCGGGTGGGGAGCGGGCTGCTGCCTACGTTGCCAAAACGCACGGTTTGGGGTGAAACCGGTGAGAGAGCTTAGAATAGGGTTCCTTGCTTCGCATGGTGGAAGCACTATGCAAGCGATAATTGACGCATGTAAGCAAGGAGACTTGGAAGCCAAAACTAGCGTCGTTATCAGCAACAATTCTGGTTCCGGGGCTATCGAACGTGCCAAGCGCGAGGGAATCCCCTATCACCACCTCAGCAATGTGACACATTCACAACCTGAAGAGCTTGACCGAGCTATTAAGGAAACGTTGGAAAAGTATGAGACTAATCTCGTCATACTGTCGGGTTACATGAAGATGTTAGGTCCTCAGGCATTAACCCGGTATCGTGGTCGCATACTGAACGTACACCCGGCCCTTCTGCCAAAATTTGGAGGGAAGGGCATGTATGGAAGGCTGGTGCACGAAGCAGTTCTGGCTGCGGACGAACGAGTGAGTGGAGTGACAATCCACATAGTGGACGATGAGTATGATTGTGGGCCAATAGTTGCCCAGTGCAAGGTGCCCGTGCTTGATAGTGACATGGTGGAGTCGTTAATGAGACGCGTGCAGGCCAGAGAGCGTGAGTTCTTCGTTGAGACACTACAAAGAATCAGCCGAGACCAGATCAAACTGTAGTGGCGAGCAATAAAACCCGTCACCCCCGCGAAAGCGGGGGTCCAGAATAACTCTACACTCGAGACTCCTGCCAAAGAAGACCCTTGCACAGCCCCTCCCCCATCAAGGGGGAGGGTTGGGGTGGGGGTGAAAATCCCCCAACTGACGGTCGACAATTCTGAAACTTACGTTCTAATATAGGGATCAAACACGGTGAGCGATGGGGGATTAGCAGGGAGTATCACATGTCCCCACAGCCGGAAACTGATTGGTTCCTCATTCGTTTCCAAGAAGCGAATCCAACCTCCGCCGCGGCTCCCACCCTGACGCACACACAGGTCGTTGACAGTGCCCAGGGCCACATTTACACTCGGACTTGTCCCACTCGATAAACGACCCGAAGGGAGACATCATGCAGCAGAGAACACCCAGATTAGAGGGCAAGGTCGCCATCGTGACCGGTGGGGGAGAAAGGGAGTCCGGGCCTCGCATCGGCACGGGCAAGGCTATGTCCATTCTATTTGCCAGGGAGGGCGCAAAGATCCTGGTGGTGGACCGGGTACTTCAGAACGCCGAGGCCACCGTTGCCGCCATCCGGGAGGAGGGGGGTGAGGCGTCGGTGTTCGAGGCCGACGTTACCAGAGCCGAGGACTGCCAGGGGGTGGCGGAAGCCGCCGTCGAGCGCTATGGGGGGCTGCACGTCCTCATTAACAATGCGGGAATTTTTATTCCCGAAGGTCCCGGAGTTCCTCAAGCGTCCGTGGTGGACGTGACGGAGGAGATATGGGACCGGGTGATGGACGTAAACCTGAAGGGCATGATGCTGGTCAGCAAATACGCCATACCCAAGATGATTGAGAGTGGGGGTGGTGCCATCGTCAACATCTCCTCCACGGGTGGAATGCGGGGCAACCTGAACTCCCGCATCTCATACAACACGTCCAAGTCCGGCGTCATCGGCCTGACCACCATGATGGCGTCACAGCACGGCAGGGACAGGGTTCGGGTGAACTGCATCGCCCCCGGTGGCATCAACACACCCATGCTTGCCAATGACGAGGGGTCGGCATCCGTACGTTCCAGCCCCCTGGGAACGGTGGGCACCGGTTGGGACATTGCCTGGGCGGCCTTGTTCCTGGCCAGCGACGAGGCCCGCTGGATAACCGGCGCACTCCTTCCGGTGGACGCCGGAGGCTCGACGGCGGCGGGCGGGACGGCTTCCGAGTACATGCAACTATAAGGCATCTCTAAAAAGTCCCCTCTCCCCTCTGCGGGAGAGGACTAGGGTGAGGGGAAGTTCCCGTCCCTCCTCTCTTTCGACGGGACTCCTCAAGTTTCCTCCCCCTTGACGTGGGAGGGTTAGAACCTGCCCCAGACCTGGTCCGTGGGGGAGAGTGTATCGTTATTCTGGCCTTCCGCCTCGGCGCACAAGTGAGCCGGAATCCATACCACCCTTGCCTGTAGAGGTGGGCGACGGGACTGGGTGCGCGTCCCTGGCTTCCGGCATCCGCCTGAATGACGGTGTGGTTTAGATATTCATTCACGTCTCAATAGAGAGCCCAGTGGCGGCGAGGTCTCACTTGACAAGCCGGTTTCCCAAGTTACAATTGCCTGAAATAGCTGGCCCTGGGGCCAAGCAAAAGGAGAAGCTGCAATGCCGTTTTATACCAAAGGCGATGTCACCATTCACTATGAGGAGGTTGGGGCCGGTTTCCCACTTCTGGTGACGCCCGGTGGGGGGCTGAACTCCATAATGAGCGGTTGGCCCAGACAGGTGTTCAACACGATGGAGGTGTTCAAGGATGACTTCCGATGCATCACCATGGACCAGCGCAACGCCATTGGCGGGGAGTCTACCGGGCCGGTGCAGGTCAACGACCCGTGGGGAGCCTTCGCCGACGACCAACTGGGGTTGATGGACCACCTGGGCATACGGGAGTTCTTCTTCATGGGATACTGCATCGGCGGCCCGTTTGCCATGAAACTGGTTGAACGGGCGCCGGAGCGGGTCCTGGCCGCGGTGCTCTGTCAGCCGGTTGGTCATGCCAGCAAAACGCCGGACGCCATGTATAGCTCCGGACGCGATAGCTGGGGCCCGGAGCTATGCGCCCAACGGCCTGACGTGACTATGGAAATCGTCGAACAGTACCTGCACAACCTTTACCGTGTCCAGCCTGACTTCATGTACAGCGTGTCGCGGGACTTCGCGCGCTCGTGCCAGACGCCGCTGCTGGTCATGCCCGACGACACTCCAGCGCACTCTTTGGAGGCCGCTATGGACCTGGTGGAGTTGGCGCCCAAGGCCGAGGTGACGGCGTATCCCTGGAAGGAAGACCAGGAGCTGTTCAGAAAGACGATACGGCAGGTGCGCGACTTTCTTAAGGCGCATCAACCGGCGGGAGCTACCCGATAGAAGGATGACCACCGGCGGGCGGGACGGCTTCCGAGTACATGCAGCTTTAAGGGGCTGTCGGGAACATCAACTGTAGATTGGAGGTCGTCATGACGAACGATATGGTCATTCAGACCAACGGGCTGACCAAGCGCTTCGGCAAGGTGACGGCGGTTGACGACCTGTCCATGGAGGTGCGCCGAGGCCGCGTCTATGGGCTGTTGGGGCCCAACGGGTCCGGCAAGACTACGACGATGGGGATGCTGCTGGGCGTGCTGAGGCCGACGGCGGGAAGCTTCCGGCTGTTCGGCTCGTCTGAGCGGCACGAGGAGTCGCTGCGCCGCGTTGGGGCCGTCATCGAGAGTCCGGCCTTCTATCCCTACATGTCGGGGCGGCAGAACCTGGAATATTTCCGGTTCATCTCTGGACGCGGCTCGTCGGCCGACGTTGACGACGTGCTCGAAATGGTGGGACTGGCGGGCCGGGGTGACGACCGCTTCCGCACCTACTCCCTTGGGATGAAGCAGCGGCTGGGGATAGGCTACGCCCTCCTGGGCGAGCCGGAGATCGTGTGCCTGGACGAACCCACCAACGGCCTGGACCCCGAGGGCATGATCCAGGTGCGCGAGCTGATACGGGGCTTGGGTGGCGGTAACCGGACGGTGCTGCTGTCCAGCCACTTGCTGCACGAAGTGGAACAGGTCTGCGACAGCGTCACCATCATCTCCAAGGGTAAGCTGGTGGTCCAGGGGGATGTAGCCGAGTTGGTGCGGGCAGCCAAGGGCGAGCAGGTCCGTGTGAAGACCACTGACAACGTGAAGGCACGGGAGATACTGTCGGCCTTGGATTGGGTCGGGGAGGTGGGAGCCGCGGAGGACGGCGCACTGGTCGTGACGGCGCCTACCGAGCGCTCAGGCGAGTTGACGGCAGCAATGAGCCATTCCCAGGTCTATGTTACCGAGATGGCACCTGTCCAGACGTCCCTGGAGGAATATTTCCTGGACGTCACTGGCAGCGAGGAGGGAAGAGCCGGATGACGCTCCACGTCTTTCGCCTAGCGGTAGGAGAATGGCACAAGATTCGCCGCCGGTTGATTCCCTGGATTCTGCTGGGCATCATCGTCCTCGTTTCCCAGGGAATCCTTTGGGGGTTCTATGCAGCGTATCACGCCAGCGACGACCCCTTCGGCGCCTTGACACCGCCGTATGAGTACAGAGACGGCGAGGTCTCCATCGTGGTGACGTGCGAGGACATGTTGGCGGGGCTCGGAGAAGAGAAACTGGTGTCCATCTCAGGGAGGTTCGCAGGAGAAGAGCGCGAAGCAATAGACGCCGAGATTGGGGAGTGGCTCGGCACCTGTAATGACTACCTTACGCCCGACGAAGCCCGGGCGGTGTTCACTCTGCCGTACAGCATCGCCGTCGTGTCCGATGGAGCATTCCTGGCATTCTTTGCCATACCAATCCTAATCCTGGCTGCGTCGGTATTGGGCATGGAGTATGGGTGGGGCACGATGAGGGCGACCCTCGCCAGGGGCGTCGGCCGCTGGCAGTTGCTAAGCGGGAAGCTCATCATGCTCATGGCAGCTGCCATGAGCATGGTCATCGTCGTTGCCGTACTCACCGGCATTTCCAGCCTCCTCACGGGTATCGTGCCGCCAGGTGAGGAGGGGTCCCTTGTCGTCGGCGACGGTAGAGCATGGCTGGACGCCATAAAGGGACTGGCCAAGCTGGTGTTTGCCCTGGTGCCATACGTGGCCCTAGGCGTGTTCCTGGCTGTGGTAACTCAGTCCAGCGCCCAGGGTATCGCCCTGTCCATGGGCTACTATGTCCTCGAGTTGATACTCGCTCCCGTTCTCGGCGGGATAACAGACTGGCTGGAGAGGATCGTGGACGTGGCCCTGTTGGGCCAGAATGTGGAGGAATGGATGAGCACGGCGTCTGCAACGGAAGCCCAACAGACCCTGGGAACGGTCGTCGAGCAGCCGGACACCCTCCGGGCGTTCTTCGTGGTACTGGCCTACACGGCGGCCCTGGTTGCCGCAACCCTCTGGATCTTCCATCGCAGGGATGTCACCGGCGCAAAGGGAGAGTGACGCGGCCGACGGGAGCGGCCCACGAGTACGTGCAGCTCTAGCGGGCTGTGGGCTGCCCGCTGCCCCTACTGCTCCAACTTGGGGTCGCGCACCTCCACCCCTGCGGCCTCCTCCTGCAGGCGGAAGGCAACGGTGAAGTCCTTGCCTGCCCAGCCCCGGTTCATGCACTGAATCAGCAGCTGCTCTGCCAGATTCGTCATCGGCATGGGAACCCTCACATCCCGCGCCATTTCGTTAGCCAGCGAAACATCCTTCAGGGCCAGGGCTAGGGTGAAGCTTGGAGTGTCGAAATCGCCGCTGAACACGGTGCGCTCAAGCCCTCTGCGCCTCGACCCGAAGACTCCCCCGCTGCCCGACTCCATGAGGGTATCAAGGTCCACTCCTGCCTTGATGCCCAGGGTTAGTGCTTCGGCGATAATCTGGCCCATTCCGAAGGCCATCATGTTGTTCACCAGCTTGCAGGCCAGGCCCATTCCCAGACCACCGCAGTACATGGGATGGTCGGCGAAGGACTCCAGTATAGGAAGAACGCGCTCATAAATCTCCCGGTCGCCGCCTACTAGGACTGTGAACCCATCCTTCTTACCCGGTCCCGCCGGGCCGTTCAGCACCGGGGCATCCAGCATGTAGGCCCCCTTCTGTCGGAACATAGGCTCCAGGCGGCGGGTGAGGGAAGGGCCAACCGTGGACAGGTCAAGATAAATCCCACCCTCTTTTATGCCCTCCAGTTC
This sequence comes from Dehalococcoidia bacterium, assembly GCA_021296015.1. Lineage (GTDB taxonomy): Bacteria > Chloroflexota > Dehalococcoidia > Lucifugimonadales > JAGWBF01 > JAGWBG01. The sequence continues at coordinate 8,233 of JAGWBG010000034.1, forward strand.
CCCCCCTGGACCGGTGGCCGCATCCTCCACTTCCTTCGGACCGGGCACGGAGGTAAATACCACATCGCTGAGGCTGGCCACTTCGGCGGGAGAGCTGGCAAGACGTGCCCCGCCCTCCAGGAGGCTTTTGGTGGCCTCTTCACGGACATCGTAGACCACCATGGGGTACCCGGCCACCTGGATATTCCCCGCCATCTCGGTGCCCATGGTGCCAATCCCGATAAACCCTACGTTATCCATATTGCTAGTCCCCCATTCACTCTCGCCCTCCCCATTTCCCTCACCCCCGTGCGGGGGAAGGTCGGCCCGTAGGCCAGGTTGGAGAGGTTGACGCTATTCTATATGTGCATAAGAGGAAGTTCAATAAGGAGGGCAAGGTGTCCCATGAGTGCCCTCCTCTGGTAAACTAACTGTTGGGTGACTCGAGAACGCTCCGGCCCCTCCGAAAGTATATCCCATTCAGAGGCCTTTGAGTGAACGACCCTTTATCAATCACACCTCAGAGCCGCTCTACTCATGTCATTCCGAGCCCAGCGAGGAATCTAGGAATCCTCTGAATATGTCATACTGGCGAAAGGCAGTATCCAGAAATCCGACAGTACGGATTCCGGCTTTCGCCGGAATGACGACTCGACACCGGACGCAATATCTTATTCAGGGGTTTCCTAGGAACCACGCCTTTCAGAACTGGTTTCTCAGATTCCTCACTCCGTTCGGAATGACATGGTAGGAAGCTTCTCGGAGTAACGTGGAGTTGGGCCTTGAGTCGCCGTTATGCAAAAGTCTCTTTCAGGAGGAACCCGTGATGGATGTGAGACCTTTCAAAATACATGTTCCTGAAGATGTCCTAGAAGACCTGCGGCATCGCCTGGCCCGTACCCGATGGCCCGACGAGATTCCCGGCACGGGATGGGAATACGGCGCCAACATGGCCTACATGAAGGAGCTTGCAGAATACTGGAGGACGGGTTTCGATTGGCGTGCCCAGGAGGAGGCCCTTAATGCCTTCTCCCACTTCCGGGCCGACATAGACGGGCTGGGCATCCATTTTATCCATGAGCGGGGCAAGGGGCCGGACCCGTTGCCCATAGTCGTCACCCACGGATGGCCCGGCCTGTTCCTTGAGGAGCTAAACATCATACCGCTGCTCACCGACCCGGAGAGTCACGGTGGGGACCCGGCAGACTCCTTCGACGTGGTAGTCCCGTCCCTGCCCGGCTACGGGTTCTCGGACTCGCCCACCCAGCGGGGGGTGAACCACTCGCGAATTGCTCACCTCTGGACGCAGATTATGACCGAGGGGTTGGGCTATCGGCGTTTCTGCGCCTATGGCAGCGATTGGGGGGCCAGCGTGACAGCCCACATCGGCTATAATTTCCCGGAGCAGGTAATGGGCATCCACATGACCTCTGCTAGTGGCCCTCAACCCTATCTAGGACCGGGCGCCCGTGAGCTTTCCGACAGGGAGCGGGCCTTCATCGAAGAGAGGGACGAGTGGCAGCGCGATGAAGGCGGCTACAACCATCTCCAGCGCACCAAACCCCAGACTCTCTCCTATGGGCTGAACGATTCTCCGGTGGGCCTGGCAGCCTGGATTGTGGACAGAATCCGCACCTGGGGCAAGGGAGAGAGCGATGAGGAGAAGCGGCGACGCTACACCTGGGACGAGGTACTCACAAACGTCACCATATTCTGGGCTGCCCAGAATATGGGCGCATCATGCCGCCTCTATTACGAGACCGCCCAAAGCCCCTGGGACTTGAAGCAAGGGGAGCGAATTCAGGTGCCCACTGCCGTAGCTATCCTGGCACAAGACCAGACCCATGCGCCCAGGGAATGGGGCGAGCGCAGCTTCAACGTGCAGCGTTGGACGGAACTGCCAAGGGGAGGGCACTTCCCCGCCTGGGAGGAGCCGCAGCTGCTAGCCGAAGACCTGCGCGCCTTCTTCCGACAATTCCGGGCGTAGCTCCGTGGTCACACCACACCGATGTGGCACATATACCTATCTGCCGGTTCCGGCGGGCACCTTGCCCACCGACTGGGCTACCGCCTTTGCCCGGGTCATCATGTCCGCGAAGGTATCGAAGGTGAGGGCCTGAGCACCGTCGCGCACGTCCACGATGACGCCGTGGGCGCCTGCTGCAACCGCCGCCAGGGTCATCGGCGTTACCAGATGGGCGCGACCCGTGCTGTGGCTGGGGTCTGCGATAACCGGCAGATGACTGAGGCTCTTGATCATAGGAATAGCGGACAGGTCTATCGTGAAGCGAGTCCCGGTCTCAAAGGTCCTTATGCCCCGTTCGCAGAGAATCACCTGGTCGTTGCCGCCGGCAAGCACGTATTCCGCAGCCAGAAGCCACTCCTCGTAGGTGGCGGAGAAACCCCGTTTAAGCAGCACCGGCTTTCTGACCTTCCCCACCGCATCAAGAAGGTTGAAGTTCTGAGAGTTACGTGTGCCGATTTGAAGGATGTCGGCGTAGGCGTCCACCATTCCCACGTCCTCCGGCGACATCACTTCGGTAACTATGGGAAGACCCGTCTCTTCTCTGGCCTTGGCCAGGAGTCGAAGCCCCTCTACCCCCATGCCCCGGAAGCTGTAGGGGGACGACCGAGGCTTGAAAGCGCCACCCCGCAGGATTTTGGCCCCTGCCGCCTTTACCGCGTGGGCCGCCGATAGCACCTGGTCCTCATCCTCCACAGCGCAGGGACCGGCCATGACCACCAGTTCATCGCCCCCAATGTGGGCGTCCCCCCCTTTGATGACAGTGTCTTCGTTCTTGAACTCCCGGCTGGAGAGCTTGTAGGGCTTGGAGATGAGTATGACTTCGAGAACGCCTGGCAGCGACTCCAACTCGTCCTTGAGTTCTATGAAAATCTGGCCCAGCACGCCCACCACCGTGCGCTCCACTCCCTCGGACAGGTGTACCTCCAAGCCATGGCTCTCTATACGCGCTTTGACCCCTTCCAGTTGGTCCTGGGTGCTGTCTTTTTTCATTACTTCAATCATATCCCGCTTTCCTTCCTCTAATGCCGCGTTTCAGGTAGATTTGTACATACGATTAATTGCGCCTCCCAGGCCAGGAAACATGGGCCCGGAGGCTGAAAATAAGCGCACAGAGAGTTCCCAAGCCTTCTCTCACCAAACATCATGGAATTCCCCACCCCGCTCTCAGGTTCACAGCACCTTTGAGATATATATTTACCAACTCCTCGGGTTCTTTGTCGGTATTCACCAGTATAAGTATACGGATGCACATGGGCAAGCTATTGGGCACCGCCATTTCATGTCCACAGAGGAACGCCGTATGCTCCCATCCTGCCTCCCGGATGGCTGTAGCCGGGAAGGTGGCGTTGAGGTCCTGAGTGGTTGTGAAGAAGGTCGCTGCTATCTGGTGCTCCTGAATATGGTTGGCCTCTACAATCTTCTGGAAAAGCTCCCTGGTAGCGGCGAAGATGGATTCCTTGGTATTTTCCTCGGCAGTAGTAGCACCCCGGACGCCACGACATACCGTCATTACTCTTGTCCTCCTTTGGGAGAAGGAATGGCGCCGTTCAATTCCCCAACAAACTTTTGTGCTCTTTCAATCAGCTCTTCACTGGGTGAGTCGGTAATGACCCTTACGAGAGCGCTACCCACCATAACGGCCTGGGCATGGCCCCCCACAGCTTCCACGTGCTCACGGCGGGATATGCCGAATCCCAGTGCTAGCGGCAGGTCAGTATGCCGGCGCACCCGCTCCAGGAACTGGAACACTCCGGGGGGCAACTCGTCACGTGCCCCCGTAACCCCCGTCAGGCTCACGCAGTAAATAAAGCCCGATGCGGTGCTGCACGTCTTCTCGATGCGGGCGTCCGTACTGGTGGGGGCCAGCAGGGGTATTACATGAATGCCGCGAGGCTTACACTCCTCCCGGAGAGGGCCAGATTCGTCGGGTGGCAAGTCGGGTACGATTACGCCGTCTACCCCCGCTCTCTGGGCCTCCTCGCCGAACCTGGCCGTCCCATAGCTGAAGATGGGGTTATAGTAGCCCATCAGGATGAGCGGCGTATCCGGGACTTTATCTCGCAGCTGGTCCACCAGCTTGATGCAGCTTTCTAGCGTCACCCCGTTCTTGAGGGCCTGGAAGCTGGATGTCTGGACCGTGACGCCGTCCGCCAGCGGGTCGCTGAAAGGCACCCCCAGCTCTATGCAGTCGGCCCCTGCCTGTGCCAGCGCTGGCACAAGCTCCAGGGTAGTATTCACGTCGGGGAACCCGGCGGTGAGGAAGGGCATAACCCCCGTCCTACCTTCTCTGTCAATCTGCCTGAACTTTTGAGCAAGTCTGTCCTGGGCCACGTCCTTATCCTTACGACCGCCTGTACGTTCCTTGGAGATTTACCTGCGCGCCGGCACCACGAGAAAACATTCGTAACAGTATATCACATATCTGATTTGCCTAGTGCCATGGCATTACGAACACTACAGACCAGGCGCACGAAGTCTCTTGCTGAAGATGATATAATTTACGTGTTCTTCCACGGGACCCCGGGAGAGGAGGGAGCGAGATGGACCTGGGACTCAAAGACAAGGTGGCTATAATAACGGGCGGGAGCTACGGGATAGGCAAGGCGGCAGCCTGGCGACTGGCCTACGAGGGGGCTGGAGTAGCTATATGTGCCCGGCGTAAAGA
>JAGWBG010000034.1:13003-17387 GCA_021296015.1 Dehalococcoidia bacterium
GTATAGACATACTGGTTAATAACGCCGGACAGTCATCCGCAGCCCCCTTTGAGAATGTGACCGAGGAGCAGTGGCAGACCGACTTTGACCTGAAGCTGTGGGCCGCCATGCGCTTCTGCCGTGCTACCATACCCCACATGCGCAACGTTGGCGGTGGCAGGATTATTAACGTCACCAACCTGGGAGGCAGGACCCCGGGTGCTAGCTCTGTTCCCACGTCCGTTTCCAGGGCGGCGGGTATAGCCGTCACCAAAGCCATGTCCAAAGACCTGGGCAAGGACAACATCCTGGTGAATACCGTGTGCATAGGGTTTATAAAAAGTGGTCAGCATGAAGGCCGCTACGAGCAGGCCAAGGCCCAGGACCCCGGCCTGACACTGGATGCCTTCTATAAGCAAATGGCGGACGGCAGAAATCCCCTTGGAAGGGTTGGAGAGGCCGAGGAGGCCGGCGACGTTATCGCCTTCCTGGCCTCTGAACGGGCAAGCTATCTTAGCGGCATAGCCGTCAACATAGACGGCGGTGCTTCACCGGTGGTCTAACCGGTCGTCCGCGATTGGGGCAAGGCCGACGGGGACCGACGAGTTGCACCCGGATAAAGGTCAGGCGGGGATTGAAACGTTAGGGGAATGGGATATGAGTGATTACCTGAACGAGCTTAAACCACCGCACAGGATACTCATGGGAGCCGGACCCAGCAGCGTACATCCCAGGGTACTTCAGGCTATGACTGCGCCTATCCTGGGACATCTGGACCCTGATTTTGCCCGAATTATGGATGACGTGATGGTCATGCTGCGTATAGTGTTCAAGACCTCCAACAGTCTGACACTACCTCTCTCTGCCACAGGCTCGGCAGGTATGGAGGCCGCTTTCTGTAACGTGGTCGAGCCAGGCGATACCGTGGTGATAGCTGCCAATGACTACTTTGGCGACCGGATGGTTGACATAGCCTCCCGGTGCGGTGCGGAAGTCCACACGGTTGACGTTCCTTGGGGAAAACCCGTTGGCCCCGATCTGGCGGCCCTGGAGCGGGAGATGCAAAGGCACCGAAAGGTCAAGGCCCTTGGCGTCGTCCACGGAGCGACTTCAACGGGAGTCCTTAATCCTATGCCCGAGATAGCCGATCTCGCCCACCGGTACGACGCCCTCCTCATTGCCGACGTGGTAACCTCTCTGGGGGGCGAAGAGGTAGACATTGACCTATGGGGCGTGGATATATCCTACAGTGCTACCCAGAAATGTCTGGGAGCGCCCCCCGGCCTATCACCCATCACCCTTGGGCCACGGGCCGTCGAGGTTCTGAACAAGCGAAAGACCAAGGTCCAGAGCTTCTACTTCAACCTGGCTAATCTGGAGACCTACTGGTCGGAAAACCAGAACCGGGTTTATCATCATACGGCGCCCATCTCCATGATTTACGCCCTCCGAGAGGCCCTGCGCATGGTCATGGAGGAAGGTCTGGAAGAGCGAATCGGACGACATGCCCGCAACGCCGCCGCACTTAGAGCAGGCTTGGAGGCGATGGGATTGGAGATGTTCGCCGACCCTGGCTACAGGCTGAATCCCTTGACTACCGTGCGGGTTCCAGGAGGGGTGAACGATGCTGAGGTGCGCCGCCAGCTGCGCGAGGTCTACAATATCGAGATAGGGGGCGGTCTGGGAGAGGTGGCAGGTCTGATATGGCGCATCGGCCTCATGGGTGACTCATCAAGTGAGAGCAACGTTCTGGCATTTCTCTCGGCATTGGAGCGCGTCTTGCTGGATGAGGGCTATGAAGTGGCCCGGGGGGGCGGAGTTGCCGCCGCACAGCGGTCCCTTGTCGGCTAGTTGTCCCGCGAACGGTCATCATTGATGTCGGGCATCCATCGGACCCTGGACCGGTTGAACCTGAGCCGTCTCAGCCGGTAGATGTTGAATATGCTTGCGACTCCGACAATTATAAGAGACACAGGCCAGTAGGTGCTCACCAGACCGTCGGCGATGCCCATATTCTCAAGGAGCAGCAGCACTCCAAAGAAGACCAGAATCAGGCCCGGGAATATCGAGCACCCTATCATCGTTCCTCCGGAACTGCCACTTCGGTAACGGCCTCCTCCACTTCAAGCATGTCGCGTTGCAGGACATTGCCCCAGGAAAGCAGGGCGGAGATTAGCCATTCGCCATCAGTTTTTGTCATGATAAACGTGACTTTGTCGTGGGTCCGGGTGGGACCTTCACCTCTGGTAATTTCCGCGTCATACTCGGCAGTAACTTCAGACGTATCTTCAGTTTCCGATATTTTCTCAATCTTCAAGTTCTCGATTGAAATTTCCGGTAATGCGGCTCGGCTTATCCCCTCACTCACTTCGGGGATAAACACCCTTGCAGCCCTTGCCGAATCCCGTGCTGAGAGGGCGTCGAAATATCTCCGCACCGTATCTTCAGGGCCCACTTCTCCACCACACCCGGAAAGGAACATCCCCAGTGCCAGGGTTACCACCAATGTAAGCCCCGGCCTAAACATTTTCCCCATCATGGGCGGCTAATTTACTCTCCTCTCCGATAAGACTCGTCGAGAATATCTACCACGTGACACACCCGCCCCGGTATGCCCGACAGGCCAAGGCCCACCTCCAACTGTATCATACAGCCCGGGTTGGCCGTTGCAACGGTGTCGGCTCCTGTGGAGGCCACACTCTCCATCTTGCTCTCCAGGAGCCTCCGTGAGAACTCCCTCTGGGTTATAGTGTAAATGCCGGCGGCACCGCAGCAGCGGCTGGCGTTCTCCATTTCCACGAAGTCCAGCCCTGGGATAGAGCTCAGGATAGCTCTGGGAGCCTGAGTAATGCGCTGGGCATGGGCCAGATGGCATGAGTCCTGATAGGTTATGCGTCTCCTGACCTCTCCTTGGGGTCGGTCGAAAGGAAGGCTCACCAGGAACTCGGTCACGTCAACTGTCATGCTGCCAAAACGCTCCGCCTCCTCTTTATACTTGGGGTCATCCTTCAACAGGTCGCCGTACTCCTTCATGGTGGAGCCGCAACCCGCCGATGCTACCACGACCTTCTCTACACCTGCGTTCAGGAAAACATCTATATTGCGTCGCGCCATTTTGCGGGCCATCTCCATGTCGCCGCTGTGGAGGTTCAGCGCCCCACAGCAGCCCTGGCCCACAGGTACAGCCACGTTGCAGCCATTCCTGGTGAGCACCCGAACAGTAGCTTCCATGGTTGGCCCCTGTGCCAGAGGCATTACACACCCCGATAGGAGACCCACCGTCATCTTCGCCTCACCCACGGCCGGAAACACCCGGGGAGTCGGCCCGAAAAATGCCCCGGAGAAGCGTGGAAGTCCGGCTTCCAGTTCGGCCACTTTGCCGGGGAGCAGCTTCAATATTCGGGACCTTTGCACGAGCATCCGAAGTCCCACTTGCTGATATATCCGTAGAAGGGCGGCCCCCAGCTTGAGCCGGGCCGGATGAGGAAGGGCGCCTCGCAAGAACAGGGCCTTCACCAGTCGGAGACGCCATGACTCCTTACGATGCCGGAGTATCTGAGAGCGGGTACGCTCCATGAGCCGGCCAAAGGGAACTCCCGAGGGGCATACGGCCTCGCAGGCCCGGCACTGCAGGCATAGCTCCCAATGGGACGCTATCCGGTTGCTGATGCCCAGTCGGCCTTCTTTCACCGCCTTCATAAGTGCGATGCGTCCTCTGGGCGATTCGGTCTCCACGTTAAGCTCCACGTAGGTAGGGCAGGCGCTCAAGCAAAGACCGCAATGCACGCATCGGTAAAGGTCTTCGTCTGTGGGGATGTCGTTCCCTGCAAAACCTCGCTCCGTGTTAAGAGGCGGTCTTGTGTCGGCGCTCACGGCTAAATCCTCCCTGCGAAGCGGCCCGGGTTCAGTATTCCGGCGGGGTCGAGCTGCTGCTTGAGGCGGCGCATAATGTCCACCCCATCCGGGGAATCGCCCCACACGTCTATCTTGCTTTTCACCTCGTTGGGGCATCTCTCGAACACCAAGTGCCTGGTATAAGGACGAGCTTCTTGCCGCATCACGTTGATTAGGCTCTCCAATCCCTCGCTTACGTCGGATGAGCTGTCCTCTGCCCACCACAGGTGGCGTACCAGCCCCGTGCCTACGTCGGCCACTATTCCTTGACATGAAGCGGGGTTGGCCCACCGGGAGGCCATATCTGTAAATTCCTTCACCTGGGATGGCAGGATGCTGACTTTCGCCACAAGCCTGGGCGCGCTTTTCTCCTCGTAGCCCAAGTCCGTCACCGCCTGCCATAAAATGTCGCCGCCCTCCTCGGACGAGATACTTTCCACCGCACAGGCACCGCCTCTTTCCATCTCCCTGACCGAGTCGTCGGTCTTTCTCTTCACTGCTGACTTCCGTC
>JAGWBG010000035.1 GCA_021296015.1 Dehalococcoidia bacterium
TTTCGATAACCCAGAATCGTAGGGTGTATGAGGGTCAACGTGTGACGCATCCTCTATTTGGCCTTGGATGGGTCACTAATGTGAGTTCACAACAAATCAAACGTCGCGATGGTGGGACGATGCTTTTGGCGAACACCGCCTTCGATGTGGGCCAGAGCTGTGTATTTCGGTCGTACCGGCCAACAAAACGATAATGAGCATTGTAGTCGTCAGCAATGATGGGATACATGTGAGGGTATGAACCCCCGGGAATTTGGAGGTAGTGTGAGCTTGACCTGACCTCCGAAAACTAATCTACTTGTAAACTCGTAGTAGACTGGACTGTTGAAAAAGTGCAAGAGATTGCAAAGAGGGGGTATACATCGGAGTCGATAATGGGAGCATTGTGGCAGGTGGTTGTGCTGGTACACCAAGGGTATAAGTTCATACGCCTGAGTTTTACACGTGCTTCCGGTTGATAAGGTTGACATAGCAGGGTATTCTTGGTAAAGTGATACGTTGATGCCATCTGCACCATAAGGAGAGGTATGCCTACCGTAAACCAGTTGGTAAGAAAAGGCCGGAAAAACGTAAAGCGAAAGACCAAGGCCCCGGCGATGCACTGGCTCCAGAACTCCTTGCGAAACCGGGTAGTTTGGGGCCCCGGAGCGCCCCAACGGCGGGGTGTTTGCGTGCAGGTGCGTACCATGACGCCCAAGAAACCCAACTCTGCCTTGCGTAAGATTGCCAGAGTCCGTCTTACCAATGGATTTGAGGTGACGGCTTACATTGGCGGCGAGGGACACAACCTCCAGGAACACTCTGTGGTCCTGCTGCGGGGCGGCAGGGTAAAGGACCTCCCCGGTGTCCGGTATCACGTCGTCCGTGGCGCGCTGGACTGCCAGGGCGTCCAGGACCGTAGGAGAGGTCGCAGCAAGTACGGGTCAGAGAGGCCCAGAGCGCGATAGATTCCTTGCTGCAGCATAACCACGCGCAAGCAAACTCGTACTCGGAGATACGGACCGGGGTACAGTATAGGAAAAGAGATGTCCAGAAGAAGACGCGCCGAAAGGCGTGAAGTAGCACCGGACCCTAAATATGACAGCGTAGAGCTCGCCCGATTCATCAATAAAGTTATGAAGTGGGGCAAGAAGACCGTCGCCCAGCGTGTCGTGTATGGTGCGTTGGACTACGTGGAAGAAAACGCTAGAAGAGATCCCTTGGAAGTATTCAATCAGGCGTTGAAGAACGCCACGCCTCTCCTGGAGGTAAAACCCAGGAGGGTAGGTGGCGCTACCTATCAAGTCCCCACCGAGTTGCGCAGCAACCGCAGCGAGGCCCTCGCTATACGGTGGATTATCAGAGGGGCCAGAGCCCGCAAGGGTATGCCTATGTCACGCAGGCTGGCTATGGAGTTCATGGATGCCTCCAGGGGCGAGGGTGCCGCCGTGAGACGCCGTGAAGAGACTCACCGTATGGCCGAGGCTAACCGGGCTTTCGTACATTACAGGTGGTAGCGGTTCCGTCACGTACACACCTGATAGGGGCGGCTGTCTGCCGACAGGCAGGCGCATGTCTCCCACTATTGGCCGAGTAGGTATAAGACTGTGTCCGACAAGTTTCCTATAGAACACATCCGTAATATTGGCTTTATTGCCCACATAGATGCCGGTAAAACTACCGTCACCGAGCGGGTGCTATACTTGGCCGGCCGTATTCACAAAGTCGGCGGCGTTGACGAAGGCACCACAGTGATGGACTGGATGCCCCAGGAGAAAGAGAGGGGCATCACCATAACCGCTGCTGCAACCACCTGTTACTGGAACGACTACCGTGTAAATATCATAGACACCCCGGGCCACGTTGACTTCACTGCCGAGGTCGAGAGAAGCCTGCGGGTTCTGGATGGTGGCATAGTGGTGCTGGATGCGGTGGCCGGAGTACAGCCTCAGTCTGAGACGGTGTGGCGACAGGCAGACAGGTACAATGTTCCCAGGATTTGCTTTGTGAACAAGATGGACCGTATGGGGGCCAGCTATGAGCGCACCCTAGACAGCATCAAGCACCGGCTGAAGGCCAACCCGGTTCCGGTGCAGCTTCCCATGGTCACTGACGATACCTTCGACGGCGTGTTGGACTTGCTGGAAGGCAAGGCCCTGGTTTATGAAAGCCACAATGGCACAGACCCCCACGAAGGCCCCATACCACAGGAATACCAGGACGCTTTCAACGGGTATCGTGAGGCCATGGTGGAGAAGATAGTGGAGACTGACGAAGGGCTGATGATAAAATACCTGGAAGGGGAGAATATAGAAGCCAACGAGCTAAGACACGCCCTCAGACAGGCGACCATCAACGGCCGCCTGGTTCCCGTGCTCTGCGGCACCGCCCTCAGTGGGCGAGGAGTACACCCCCTGCTAGACGCCATAATCCACTATCTCCCTTCTCCCATAGACATCCCCTCGGTGGAGGGAACCCTGGTCAAATCGGGTGAGGTAGTCACCAGAGAGGCCCGGGACGACGACCACCTCTCCGCACTGGCGTTCAAAGTAACCACAGACCCCTTTGTGGGCAGGCTGGTATACCTGAGGATATACTCGGGCACCGTGCAAACCGGCGCATCGGTGATTAACACCACCAAGGACATAAGGGAGCGCATGGGTCGCGTGCTGCAAATGCACGCCAACCGCCGGGACGAGTTGGAAGAAATATCCGCCGGCAATATCTGTGCTGCCGTGGGACTAAAGAACACCTTTACCGGGGACACTATATGCACCAGGGATGCTCCGGTCATTTTGGAGCCGCCCCAGTTTCCTGCTCCCGTGCTTTCAGTGGCTATTGAGCCTATGACCAGGGCCGATCAGGACAAGCTGTCCGAGGCCTTGACCAAGCTATCCGAGGAGGACCCCACCTTCGACGTGTTCTACAACAGAGAGACCGGACAGACCCTCATTTCCGGTATGGGCGAGTTGCACCTGGAGGTGCTGGTAGAGCGGATACGTCGGGAGTTCAGCGTGGGAGCGCTGGTCGGCAAGCCCAAGGTCGCCTACAGAGAAGCCATCACTTCCCCTGTGCGGGAGGAAGGCAGGTTCGTCCGGCAGACCGGCGGCAGGGGCCAGTACGGGCACGTGTGGCTGGAGATTGAACCCAGGGAGCGAGGCCAGGGCTTCCTGTTTGAGAACCGCATTGAGGGCGGAGTGGTCCCCAGAGAGTATATCTCCGCTATTGAAGCGGGGGTAAAAGAAGCCTTGCAAAACGGCCCTCTGGCAGGCTATCCTCTCATAGACATCAGAGTGGCTGCGGTGGATGGCAGTTACCATCCCGTGGACTCATCCGAGCTTGCATTCAAGACGGCCGGCTCCATTGCTCTGAAAGACGGAGTCAGGAAAGCCAAGCCGGTACTTCTGGAACCCGTCATGGAGATAGAGGTGCTTACGCCCGAAGAGTTTCTGGGAGACGTGTTAGGCGACCTTAGCTCCAGGAGGGCACAGATAAGAAGTATAGAGGGTCAGGAGGGCATACAGGTGGTGAGGGCGCTCATGCCCCTTGCCGAAACGTTTGCTTACACCACAACCCTCCGTTCAGTTACACAGGGCAGGGCCAGCTACACAATGGAGTTCCGTTTCTATGAACCCGTGCCCGACACCCTGATTCAAAACATAATTCGAGGCGTATAGCACGGAAAGGCAGCCATGACTACCCGTCAGAAGATAAGAATAGTCCTCAGAGCCTTCGACCATAAGTCCCTTGACCTTTCCGCCGGCCAGATAGTGGATACGGCGGAGCGCACCGGGGCACTGGTGGCCGGACCGGTCCCACTGCCCACCCACATACGCCGGTTCTGTGTCATCCGGTCTCCCCACGTGGACAAGGACTCCCGGGAGCATTTCGAAATCAGGACTCATAAACGTCTCGTAGACATTCTGGACCCCACTTCCAAGACCATAGACGCCCTCACAAGGCTCAATTTGCCTGCGGGCGTTGACATATCAATCAAGCTGTAGAGGAAGCTATTGCAAACACGTCGTTCCGGCCTGTCCGTTCTCGCACAGGCAGAGCGGCCGCCAAAGAAGCAAGTCGGCCCCTTCGGGAGACGGAGGGGCTTCCAGAGGTACTCGTATGATTAGGGGAATGTTAGGCAAGAAAATTGGGATGAGCCAGGTGTTCCTCCCGGATGGCCGGGTGGTGCCGGTCACCGTGATTGAGGCCGGCCCATGCACCGTCACCCAGCTCAGGACCAGCGACAGGGACGGCTACGAGGCGGCTCAGTTGGGGTTCACCCAAGTGAAACGCCTCAACAAGCCCCTCAGAGGTCATCTGGGGCGCACCGGCCTTTTCAGGCATCTGCGGGAGTTGTCCACGGACACACTGGATGACCTCCACGTTGGTCAGCAGGTGAACGTAGACCTGTTCCAGGTGGGGGAGAAAGTGGACGTGATAGGCACATCCAAAGGTCGGGGCTTCCAGGGTACAATCAAGCGCCACGGCTTCAGCGGCGGTCCCAGGACCCACGGCCAGTCCGATAGGGCCAGAGCGCCCGGTTCCATCGGTGGCACCACCACCCCCGGAAGAGTGTTCAAAGGTAAGAAGATGGCAGGGCACATGGGCAACACAAGGATAACGGTGAAAAACCTGGAAGTAGTGGAGGTAGACCCGGAGAGGAACCTTCTCCTGGTGAAGGGGGGAGTCCCCGGGGCACCCAACAGTCTGCTCACGATACGCAAGACGAGGTAGGGAGCAAAGCCCGCCCCCATTCCAGCCATATTGGAGCAACTATTATGGAGATTCCGGTAAAGAATACGCAAGGAGACGTGGTAGAGACCGCTCAGTTGAGCGATGCCGTCTTCGGCGTACCCATGAACAAATCCCTGGTACACCAGGCAATGGTCATGTACCAGGTGAACAGGCGTCAGGGGACCCACAGCACCAAGACCCGGACTCACGTGTCCGGTGGCGGCCGAAAGCCCTGGCCCCAGAAGTACACGGGCAGGGCCAGACAGGGCAGCATACGTGCCCCTCAGTGGCGTCATGGCGGAGTGGTTTTCGGCCCTCACCCCAGAGACTACCGTCTTGAGATGCCCAGAAGAATGCGCCACCTTGCCCTTAAATGCGTGCTATCCGACAAAGCACGCCAGAACAAGCTCATTCTTCTGGATGCCCTATCTCTGGACGCCCCCAGCACCAAAGGTCTGATTAACATACTGGGCAATCTGGGAGTGTCCACGTCCACCCTGATAGTTACCGCCGAGCCTCAGACGAACGTGATACTCTCGGCCCATAACTTGAAGAAGATCTGGACCCTGCCGGTGTCACAGATAAACGCCGAGAGTCTCCTCAGGAGGGAGTCCGTTATCATGACGCTGGACGCGGCCCGCAGAGCCGAAGAGCTGTGGGCCGCTGAAAACCCCAAGAGAAAGAGCGTGTCAATTGAGGAATCCTTGGTCGTTGGCTCAGGCCTGGGCGAAGATGCAGAGGAAGAGTAGGTAGCCTATGGAACCCCACGAAGCTATTATCCAGCCGATGATAACCGAGAAAAGCACGGTACTTCAGGAGAGAGGGAAATACGTCTTCCAGGTGGCCCTCAAGGCCAACAAGGTGGATATAAAGCGCGCCGTTGAGAGCACCTTTGGGGTGACGGTTGTGGACGTGAATACCACCTCATTCCATGGCAAAGGGAAGCGATATGGCCCTCGCATCAAGAAGATGCCCGACATAAAGAAGGCTGTGGTCACTCTCCGCAGGGGCGAGAGGATACAGATTATCGAAGGGGTATAGTAATGCCGCTTAGAATACCCAAGCCCAAAACGCCCGGAACCAGGGACGCGGCCCTGCCGTCCTTTGAGGAGATAACGCGTAATAAGCCGGAGAAGTCTCTGCTGCGTCCCCTGAACAAGACCGCCGGCAGAAATAATCGCGGCAAGATAACCACCCGTCATCGGGGTGGCGGCAGCAAGCGAATGTACCGGATCATAGACTTCAAGCGGGACAAGGTAGGTGTTCCCGGCAAAGTGGCATCCATTGAATACGACCCCAACCGGTCGGCCCGGATAGCCCTCATCAACTACGCCGATGGAGAGAAGCGTTACATTCTAGCACCCGTAGGCCTTGAAGTGGGCGCGAGAATAGAATCGGGACCCAGAGCGGAAATCAAGCCGGGCAACACCCTGCCCCTCAGGCACATTCCGGCCGGCACCCTGGTGCATAATCTGGAGCTTACGCCGGGAAGGGGCGGCCAGGTTGTGAGAAGCGCCGGAGTTGCCGCACAAGTCCTGTCCAGGGAAGACCCCTACGTTCTTATACGGCTCCCGTCGGGCGAGGTACGCAGGGTCCTGGTAAGTTGCCAGGCCACGGTGGGGCAGGTGGGCAATATAGACCACAAGAACGTCAAGCTGGGCAAGGCGGGCAAGACCCGGTATCAGGGCCGCAGGCCCGAGGTCCGAGGCGTAACTATGAACCCCAACGACCACCCTCACGGGGGTGGTGAAGGCCGCTCTCCCATTGGCCTTCCGGGTCCCAAGACACCCTGGGGCAAACCGGCTCTGGGTTACAAGACCAGGGGTAAGAAAAAGGCTAGCAGCAAGTTCATCGTGAGAAAGAGGAGATAGGCATGTCCAGGTCTACCAAGAAAGGCCCTTACGTCCACCCCAAGCTCATGAAGAAGGTGTTGTCTATCCAGAGCGTAGGCTCGAAAACCGTGATACGCACATGGTCGCGTGCCTCGACCATCATGCCGGAGATGGTGGGTCTCACCATAGCCGTCCACGATGGCCGGAGACATGTGCCGGTCTTCATCACCGAGAACACGGTGGGTCACAAGCTCGGTGAATTCGCTCCCACTCGTACCTTTCGCGGTCACATAGCCAGATCGGAGCGCACCAGCCAGATGGCAAGAGGCCGCCGGTAGACTTGAATAACGGGGGAAGGAGATACTGTAGTCGTGCCTGAGGTCAAGGCCACCGCAAAGGATATAGGAGCCTCTCCCAAAAGGCTGAAACCCATCGTAGACCTAGTCAGGGGTAAGCCGGTGAATCACGCTCTTGACACTCTTGGTCTCCTGTCCTCTCCCTGGGCGAGAGTGGTGGCCAAGGTAGTACGGTCCGCCGCCGCCAATGCCGAGAACAATCTGTTGATGAATCCGGATGCCCTGGTCATTGTAAAGATAGTCGCCGATGGCGCTCGTCCCCTCAAGAGGTTCAGACCGCGCGCCAGGGGCCGTATCGGGCGTATAACCAAGCGTTCAAGCCATATAACCGTCGTAGTAGATGAGGAGGTGTCTTAGTGGGCCACAAGACTCATCCCATAGGTTTCAGACTTGGAATAGTAAAAGACTGGCAGACCCACTGGTACGCCCCCAAGGGCAAGAACTACAGGGACCTGGTGCTCGAGGACATGAAGATAAGGGAGAACATAAACGCCGAGTACAAGGGGTTCTCCAATGCCGGAATCTCCCGCATA
Organism: Dehalococcoidia bacterium; assembly: GCA_021296015.1. Classification (GTDB taxonomy): domain Bacteria; phylum Chloroflexota; class Dehalococcoidia; order Lucifugimonadales; family JAGWBF01; genus JAGWBG01. The sequence goes on from JAGWBG010000035.1 coordinate 7,435, forward strand.
GAAATTGACAGGGGCACCCAGGACATAGTGGTAAATGTTCATTCGGCCAGGCCTGGCATACTTATCGGAAGGGACGGAGAACGGGTAAAGCGCCTGCGAAGCAGACTTGAGGGTGTCACCAGCAGACGGATTCAACTCAACATCCTGGAAATATCCCAGCCGGAGTTGAACTCCTATCTGGTGGGTAGGAACATCGCCGATCAGCTTGAGCGCAGGGTATCCTATCGCAGGGCCATGCGCCAGGCCGCTCAGAGAGCCATGCAAGCTGGGGCACAGGGCATAAAGATAATCATCAAAGGTCGCATCACGGGGGCCGAAATCGCCCGCCGGGAGAAGCTTATGGAGGGGCGGGTCCCCCTCCACACTCTGAGGGCGGATATAGACTACAGCATTGCCGAAGCCCACACTGTGATGGGTCTTATAGGAGTAAAGGTCTGGATTTATAATGGAGACGTGGCTCCTCCTCAGTCGGAGGAAGTTATGGACGATTTGGAGACCATTGAGGTAACCATACCCCCTGAATCCGAAGAGGAGACTGAAGATGTTACAACCTAAAAGAGTCAAGTACCGCAAGATGCACAGAGGTCGCCGCTCGGGAAAGGCTACGTCGGGCAACACCGTGGACTTCGGTGAGTACGGACTGAAGGCAATGGAAGACCACTGGATAACCGCCAGGCAGATAGAGGCGGCCCGTATTGCCATTACCCGTCATCTGCGTCGGGGCGGCAGGGTCTGGGTGCGCCTTTTCTCAGACAAGGCCGTGAGCAAAAAGCCCGCAGAGGTACGCATGGGAGGGGGCAAGGCCGCCGTAGACCATTGGGTAGCGGTGGTCAAGCCTGGCCACATCATGTTTGAGGTGAGCGGAGTCCGGGAGGAGTTGGCCGTGGCGGCACTGCGCCTCGCATCTCACAAGTTGCCCATACCCACTCGGGTGGTGCGACGAGATAACCTTCAGGCGGCCGCTGGGGGAGGAGTCTAACCCTGGCAACCCGGCAGGCTTGTATCAAGTAATTTGAAAGGAAGAATACGCCCGTGCGCGCTCACGAAATGAGGGAACTCAGTGACCAGGACCTGCGGAGAGAGTTGGAGAACTCCCATAGAGAACTGCTGAACCTCCGCTTCCGCATCGCCACAAAGCAGGTGGCCGACACGTCCCAGCCTCGCGCCGTGAGGAAGAATATAGCACGGCTCCATACCATAATGAGCGAGCGGCAGATGGGAGCGAGATAGTATGGCCAAGGAGAGACGAAAGGTTCGGGTGGGCCGTGTGGTCAGCGACAAGATGGACCAGACAGTGGTGGTGGCCGTGCAATGGCAGCATCGCCATCCCATCTATGGGAAGAGTATCCGACGCATCACCAAGTTCTATACCCACGACAAAGATAATAAGTGCAGGGTGGGAGATGTGGTGCGCATTGAAGAGATACGCCCCATATCGCGTACCAAGCGATGGAGGGTGCTGGAAATCGTTGACCGGCGGGACGTGGTGGACGTTAAACCTGCCGAACTAGATGAAGGGATACTCTCCGAGGAGAATGACCCGGAGGAGGAGTAAAGGTGATCCAGACTTTCACTCGTCTGGTGGTGGCTGACAATAGCGGCGCCAAAGAGATTATGTGTATCAATATACCCGGCAGCAGCAGACGCCGTTACGCGTCAGTACGCGATGTCATCGTAGGCTCTGTTAAAGAGGCCGTGCCGATGTCCGCCGTCAAAAACCGAGAGGTTGTGCGGGCCGTAAAAAGCCCATCGCAGCCCCGACGGAACCTACGTGAGGTTCGACGACAATGCCGCCGTCATTATTACCGACAGATTGAACCAGCCCCGTGGCACCCGCATTTTTGGCCCTGTGGCCAGGGAGCTACGTGAGCGGGGATTCATGCGTATCATATCGCTGGCGCCCGAGGTGGTGTGATGAAGATACGAAGGGGTGACACCGTCATGGTGATAGCCGGCAAGGAAAAGGGCAAGAGGGGAAGGGTAGACAGAGTGCTGCCCTCTGAGGACAGGGTGATGATAGAGGGGGTCAACTTTGTGACCCGCCACGTCAGGCCCCGACCGGATGTCAGGCAGGCAGGTAGAATCCAGAAGGAGTCTCCCGTCCCCTTGTCCAACGTGGTCCTAGTGTGTGACAAGTGCAGCAAGCCCACACGGGTGCGGCACAGTTTTCTTGATGACGGTAGAAAGGTGAGAACATGTCTACAGTGCAGGGAGACAATCGGGTA
>JAGWBG010000036.1:0-9164 GCA_021296015.1 Dehalococcoidia bacterium
ACAAGAGCAACTCCCATTAGCCGGCGTGCTCGTCAAGGCCCCAGGATTGCCTTCGATTCTAGAGCCGACCGAACCGATTTGGCGTGGGTTGATGGAAATAGCGTGGTTATAAACACTGGTCACCCTTCCTATCGGAAAGCTAATTCCAATGCAACAGCTAGGATGATCCATAGCCTGTTCGCAATAGCCAGCGCAATCCAGAGGTTTAACACGAGCGAGGACACCATTGACGACCTCTTGTTCATGGACCGGATGATGGCAGTCTGGGGAGAAAAGTGATCTTGAAGAAGCTGACGTTTGTCTCTTTGGAACCCAGAAATGCAGGGTTCACAGCATTTGTACCGATGGAGAACTTGGCTTCTGTAGATGATGACCCGGAGTTATTGCTACGGGCGGTGAGTACGACGTATGCGCGATATATCGGATTGATGCGCTCTTTGAAAGCAGACACAGATAACTTGAGGAAGAAACATATCCCCATACCCGCTCGTAAAGTTTGGGAATTGGGAGATATTATATTTGATCTGCGACGAGAATTAAGCCAGCAGGCATTTGAACTGGACGGGCTTTATGATCACCTCGTTCGTGATCTTGGCGTGAAGCGGAAGTGGTTGGAGAAGGTAATTATTTTTCGAAGATACCTTCCTCGAAAAGCGATTATTCCAGAGTCATTGCCTTGGGGTCGATGTGAAAAGAGTACACGTAAGGTTGCTGAAAGCTTGAGAGAAGCGTATATAGTTGATTCAGAGACATGATCGGTAGCCAATTGGTAAAGCTATTGTACTGAAACTTAGAGGAGCCTTGGGATTTTGTTCAGAATGCTTAGGTCACTGCTCCGTAGCGTGAGCAATCCACAACGCCAAACCTTTCGCCCACAAATGTCTGTCGAACCGGGTCAGATGAAGAAGACAGTGACCACTTCCTTGGAAATTGTAACTCCCTCTGAGATTTTAAATTGGGAAGAACCTCTGCTCCAAGATGAGCCTGTCCAAGACGTAGTTTCCAACCTCCTAGAGACGTTCGTTACCTACAACAGATGTTTTACATTCAATGAAGTTCTGGACTGGGCAGATGAAGGTGCTGATGGGGACAAGCTAAGACAATCGTTTGTCGACGACCCGAGATTCGTATGCTTCTATTTACAGGAATGCTCGGAAGAGTATTTCGTACCTGAGCGGACTTTATTTCGATGGTGGAGTCACTTTAGCTTACAGCTAGCTGGGTCCCGGCAACCGCGGCTTACGCACCGCCAATTGGCGATGTCAATGAGTTCCCTTAGAGCGGATGGACAATGGGATGTCCCGCCAATCGCTGCAGTAGATTTTGGACGACAATTTGGCTTTGTTGGGTCTGCTTGGTCTTCTGGACATTATGTTTTCCCCTTGGCCTACATCCTCTCCAATATGACACAACCGCTTAGGCAGCTATCTGGGACAATCTTAGAGACTTTTGAATGCGCAGAAAAGCGAGAACTCGTTCTGAAGCAGTCACTTGCCGACGCTATTAAATCGGGATTATCTCACTTCAACCAAAGAGCAATTGAAGTAATCAAGGGCAGGGAAGGGCTTCCCCCGTACAACAAAATGACTCTTGAACAGCTTGGTGCAATTCAGGGAGTCACACGAGAGCGGATACGACAAATCGAGAGCAAGTTCTGGAGGCGGTTATCAAGTGAGCCGATAACGAGGAGCAACTACCCAATAATACTTGCTTTCCTTACTGGTCTTTTGGTAGAGATTATACGGTGTCGAGGAACGTTAGTCGTGAATACAGAATCAGAACAGACGGCTCTTGTTGTGTTCCTCAGCAGGTGTCTAAGTATCCCTCAGACAGAGATTGGGAGGCTCGTTGTCCTAGGTGTCTCAAACATTGACCTGTCAATACTCGCCCAACTCAACTCTATTACCCAGCAAATTGATCCTGACGTCATTGCTACCCAGCTAGACGCTGGTAACTTGGCTTTTCTTCCAGCAGGTGACCTCGAACAGATTGCACAAACTAACGCTATTGACAAGACCGGCAAGCTTACAAAAGTGGACAAAGTATACCTCACTCTTAAAAATATCGGAGAGCCAGTTCACTTCTCGGATGTCACAGAAGTTTACAATTACCTTTACCCTCAAGACCACATGACCGAACGCAATATTCACGCTGTGCTATCGCGATGCGCCCACCCAGATTCTGAGCAGCATGGTATAGTTTGGGTTGGACTTAGAGGAACGTACGCTCTAAAGGAGTGGGGCTACGAGCGCCCGTCATTGAGCATATTTGATGCTGTGGCGGAGATCGTAGAGGAAAAATACGAACAAACTGGTCAGAAACCGGTTCCCATCGCAGTTATCCAAGCAGAGATTGGCAAATATCGTCAGGTCGTGAACTCTACTAGTTTAGTTATTGCCATTCAATGTAATCCGCGCCTAGAGCAAGTGTTTAAGGATACATTTGTGCCTAAAGACCTTTCTGAACAGTCCCGACAAGAAATTGCAGAAGACGAGACGGATAGAATCCTGAAAGAGTTTCAATCGGAGCTTGACCATCGGTCGCAGGGTCACAGTGGTGCATAAGGAGACGTCCTTTCTGAACTACTTGCCTGCCGGCGAATATAGCCCAGATTTCCCCCGGAGACCATGACCAAATAGCATAGATGTGAGTACAAGTGCATGATGAACACCCCATGAGCAAAGAGGCCTTCCTGGGAATGGCCGAGGCGTCCGGCTTGGACGTGGAGGACGAATCCCACATGGACGAGCTATACGCCTATTATACCCAAAACGTCGCCCCCGGCCTGAAGGCTCTGGACGAACTTGACCTGACCGACGTGGAGCCGGCTATGATTTATAACCTATCCAAGGAGTAGGAGCTATGGACGCTACCGAGCTTTGTTATCTCAGCGCAGGCCAACTCTCCCGCCTCATCGTGAGCAAGGAGATTTCCCCCGTGGAGGTGGTGGAGGCCCATCTGGCCCGCATCGAGGCCCTGGAGCCTACCCTGAACTCCTTCATCACCTTGCTGCCCGACCAGGCGATGGCCGCCGCACGGCAAGCGGAGCAGGAGATACAGGCGGGCAGATACCGAGGCCCCCTTCACGGGGTCCCACTGGGGCTGAAGGACCTCTACTATGCCAGGGGCGTACGCAACACCTCCGGCTCTCGCATATTTGACGATTTCGTCCCCGAACATGACTGCACTGTGGCTGCCAGGTTCAAGGAGGCGGGGACTATCCTGCTGGGAAAGCTGAACCTGCACCAGTTCGCCTTTGGCCCCACCGGGGAGAACCCGGACTACGGCCACATGCACAATCCCTGGGACCCGGAGCTTATATCCGGCGGCTCAAGCGGAGGCTCAGGCTCCGCAGCCGCAGCAGGCCAGTGTACCCTGACTATGGGCACCGATACCGGAGGCTCCATCCGTATCCCCAGCGCCCTGTGCAACCTGGCGGGACTGAAGCCCACCTATGGACGTCTCAGCCGCTACGGAATCACCGCGCTGTCCTGGAGCCTGGACCACCCCGGCCCCATGACCCGCACCGTGGAGGACTGTGCCCTGGTGATGAATGCCCTCTCCGGGTACGACCCAAACGACCCGGCCTCGGCCAACGTCCCCGTGCCCGACTTCACCAGTGCCCTTACCGGTGACGTTAGAGGTCTGCGGGTGGGCGTGCCTAAAGAGTATTTTGAGGTTCCAGTTGACCCCCAAGTGGAGCAAACGGTACGCAGGGCCATAGACGTGCTGGGTGAGATGGGCGCTACCATCACCGAGGTGTCCTGGCCCGCGTACCATCAGGCTGCTCCCGTCTCCACCGCCATCCTGATGGCCGAGGCCGCCGCCTACCATAGCAAGCTGGTGCGGACTCACGGCTCTCAGATATACCCTCCGGTGCGCACTCGCATTGAGTCCGGCCTCTTCATCACCGCCGCCGAATACCTGCAGGCCCAGCGGGCACGGACCCTGTTCACTCGCCAGAGCCGCGACCTGTTCAACGAGGTGGACATCCTGGTGGGGCCTATGGAGCCTATCACCGCCCACAAAATCGGTGCCCTGGAGGTGCAGGTGGGTGAAACGGTCATGGGTTCTACCCCGGCCCTCACCCAGTACACCCGGCCCTTCAACCTCAACGGCTTTCCTGCAATCACGGTCCCCTGCGGATTCTCCGACAACGGCCTGCCCATCGGTCTCCAGCTTGCGGGACGTCCCTTCGACGAGGAGACGGTGCTGCGTGCGGCCCACGCCTATGAGCAGTCCACCGAGTGGCATAATCGGAGGCCGCCGCTGTAGATGCGTGACCTAAGCGGCTACTCAAAAGCCAGGTACGACGCTTGGCTGTCAGCGATACTGGTGGGGTCGCTTCTGGCGCCTCCGGTCATAGGGGCCGTCCTGTTTGGGACCGGAGACGCGATGGGCGGAGGGATTTTGATGGCCGTAACAGTCTTTAACACGCTGATTTTCTGGTGCGTCCTGCCGCGAGGTTGCGAAATATGGGCCGACCGGCTCCGTGTTGTCTTTGGATGGCCCTTCACCCTGAACGTGCCCTTTGACACCGTTGCGGAAATTCGCCCTGCCAGGATCATAGACGCCATGTTCTGCAGAGGGTTCAGAGTTGCCATGTCCATCAAGACACCCGTGGAAATCCGAAGGAGCAAGGGTATGAACATTGTGATTAGCCCTCACAACCGCCAGGAGTTCATAGAGAAAGCCCATCAGGCGCTATCGCGTTATCAGCGGCAGTTGGACACCGAAGACTAAAGCGCCTCTACCACCTTGTCCCCCATCTCCGTGGTGCTTACGGCCCTGTCCCCGTCGCCGGCGATGTCGGGGGTGCGGCAGCCATCGGTGAGCACCTGCCCCACAGCGCGCTCCACGGCTGCGGCTTCCTCTGTGAGGCCCAGGGAGTAGCGCATCATCAGAGCGGCACTGAGGATGGTGGCAACGGGGTTGGCAATGCCCCTCCCGGCAATGTCGGGGGCGGTGCCATGTATGGGTTCGTAGAGGCCCCGGGCGCGTCTGCCCTCCATCGGTATACCGGCCAGGCTGGCTGAAGGCAGCAGCCCCATAGATGCCGCCAGCACCGCCGCTTCGTCGGTCAGGATGTCTCCGAAGGTATTCTCAGCTACGATAACGTCGAACCTGGATGGCCTCTGTACCAGCTGCATCGCGCAGGTATCCACCAGCACGTGCTCCAACTCCACGTCGGGGTATTCGGGGCCAAGCTCGGTGGCTACCTGCCGCCAGAGCCGGGATGTCTCCAGCACGTTGGCCTTGTCTATCGAAGCGAGTTTTTTCTTGCGTCCCCGTGCCAACTCGAAACCCACGCGCAGCACCCTTTCTATCTCCTGCTGGCTGTAGCGCAAGGTATCCACACCCGTCCAACCGTGCTTCGTCTGCTGGCGTCGCTTGGGTAGGGCGTAGTACAGGCCGCCGGTAAGCTCCCGGATTACCAGCATATCCACGCCCTCAAGCACCTCCGGCTTCAATACGCTGGAGTCCACGAGGTCGGGGAAGACCTTCACCGGCCGTATGTTGGCGAACACACCCAGGCCTTTGCGAATAGCCAGTATCCCGTCTTCGGGGCGTACCCTGGCCCTGGGGTCGTCCCACTTGGGGCCACCTACGGCCCCGAAAAGTACGGCGTCGGCCTTGCTCGCCGCCTCCACGGTTTCGGGCCGTAGCGCTACGCCGTACTTGTCTATGGCAGCTCCGCCCACGTCGTCGTAGGTGAGGTTAAAGCGGTGGCCGAACTTCCTGCCCACCGTCTCAAGTACCTTCACTCCCTCGGTAATAACCTCCGGGCCGATGCCGTCGCCGGGTAGCACAGTGATGTTAAACTCCATACCTGACCTCCTCTGTCGGTTTTGTATGGTATTTGTATGTACTGGAAAGCAGCCTCATTATAATACGATTAGAGTGGAGATAGTGCATCATAAAATGAGGCGCAAGTCAAAATAGTGTTATGCATCATCTTACGCAGTTGACAGCCGGGGAGATTCCACCTAAAATCTCAGCGTCTCACTAACAAGCCCTGATGGAGGGGCAGATGAGGAACATGACAGCAAGCAGGACCCTGTCCATAGAATATCCTATCCTGCAAGCAGGCGTGCCCTGGGTCTCCAACCCCGAGCTGGTGGCCTCCGTATCCGACTCTGGGGGTCTGGGCATTTTGCATCCGTCGGCAGGAATGGACCTCGACGGAGACATGGTAGGGAACCTTCGCGAGAACATACGAAACATTCGCAGGCTGACCGGCAATCCCTTCGGCGTCAGCTTCTACCTTGCCAACCCCCAGGTGGAGCAGCTTATCGAGGTTGGCATAGAGGAGGGCATGAAGGTTGCCGTGACCTATAGCGGCAGCCCGGCCCTTTACACCGGAAAACTCAAGGAGAACGACGTGAAGGTGCTCCACCAGGTATCTACCGTAAGACATGCCAGGGGAGCCGAATCCCAGGGAGTGGACGCCATTATAGCCGAAGGTTATGAGGGTGGCGGAATTAGAGGGCCCGAGGAGATACCCAACCTTCCGCTGCTGCCCCAGGTCGCTGATGCCGTGTCCATCCCAATCATCGCATCGGGGGGCATCATGGACGCCAGGGGCTACGCCGCGGCCCTGGCCCTGGGCGCTCATGGGGTGCAACTAGGGACCCGGTTCGTCGCCACCCACGAGTGCATCGCTCACCCCAAATACAAAGAGGCGATTGTGGGCGCTATAGACACCGGCACGGTGATTGCCGGGAGGTATCACAGGCCGACGCGTGTACTCCGCAGCGATGCCGCCCTGAGACTCAAGGACAGCAACCCTCCTGCCGGGGCTGATATGTCCGGCCATTGGGAGGCTGAGCTTGGGCCTGCCCAGGTGCGAGCGGCCCTGCTGGAAGGGGACCCCGCCGGTATAGCCTACTGTGGCGCAGGTGTGGGCCTGGTCTCGGAGATATTGAGTGTGGACGAAGTAATGCGAGGTCTGGTGGAGGGGGTCTCGGGGATTATAGCCAGCTTGCGCTAAAGGCCCGTCCCCTGCCTGCCCGCCTGCGATGGGTCGGAAGACTCGATGGAGATAAGGTCTTCCGCATATTTGAGCAGCTTCTCCTGTCGGTCCGGCGTCACGGTCCGGCTCTCCAGGTAAAGGCGAAGGACATCCAGGGGAGCCAGTCCGTCATCGGCCACGCCCGGCGGTATCCTGGTCCTTCTGTCCTGCTCCACGTCCCTGGTTATGGCGGCCAGGTAGTGAGCGCCGCTCAACGCCTCTCGAATCTCCCCTTCCCGAAGATGTACGCCCGCCTCGGCCGGCAGGGAGACCCTGAGGCGCACGATGGAGCCGGCCACGTTGCGGCGCATAATCGCCTTCATAACCGTGTCAGTCGGGTCCTCGTCGCCGGGCGACACCTTCGCCTCGATGGTGAGAAAGGGTCGCGCGTTCACCGGCTGGAAACGGAAGTCCTGCAATCGTCTGCCTTGTGGGGCGGAGGGGTCCAGGTCCACGACGCAGAAGCCCTTGTTGTCATCCTCCTCGCTGAAGTCCACCCTCTGGAGGCTCCCGGAGTAGACCACCAGGGGGTTTTCGCGGAGCACCTGGTGCTTGTGGATATGCCCAAGGGCCACGTAGTCCAACTCCGGCTTGTGGACTGCGCTGGGCAAGAGCACGTGGTCCTGCCCCAGCATCATGGACTGCTCGGTACCTGTCCTGGCGGCGCTTATGGTCACGTGGCCTGCGAGCACGGCAGGAATGGACGGGTCAAGCTCCGCGATGCGGTTTTGGATGCTTTCGGTGAAGAGGTCCTGTATCTTCTCATTCACCTGGTCAATGGTAATGCCTCGGGACTCCTCCCGGCTGAGCAGACCGCTGCGCCGGGGCCAGGGCACCGCCACAATCTGGAGAGGCCCTCCGCTCCGAGTGGGGATGGTGTAGGTCTGGAGCTTGTCGCCCACGTAGAGGCCGGGAACCTGAAGGGTATGGAATATCTCTATGGCCGTGGCCCTGCCCACGGCATGGGGCAGGTCGTGGTTGCCCACCAGCAGGAACACCGGGATGCCCGCCGCGGACAGCTTTGCCAGGCGCGTGGCCAACTCCCGTTGGTGGGTCTGGGAGGGGTCGCGACCCTTGTAGGCGTCGCCGGCCAGAATCACCACGTCCACGTCCTGGCTGAGGGCGTACTCCACCAACTCATCCAGGGTAGACAGGAAATCTATTAACCGGGTGGATAGACCAGTTTGAGGGTCCGTCCGCCCGTAGTTCTCAACCCCTATGTGCAGGTCGGCAAAGTGCAGGATGCGCATGATAGCTAAGCCCCCAAGCTTGTTAGCTATTAATCGTTCGAATCAACCCATTGCTGCTTTAAGAATCTTGTCCCAGTCAATTTCGCCATATATTGTAAAGTTCTGACTTGCTTCATGAAGTAGTCGCTGTCGAGCCTCACCAATATCCGCCTGATACAAAGGAGACAGACATTCACAGGCTCCTAAGAGTTTACGATAGAACTCCGTATCATCGGTGATTCTTGCCCAGAATTCTTTGCTGGCCAGTCTGATAATACCTGAGTCACTGTCAGTAGTTGTCTTTTAACGGCCGTACACAAAACCCACATAGAGCTGTACTTGATAGCCGCTAAGCTCCAAGCTAGCTTTGGCACGTAACATTTTGTTCTTTGTAGTAGTCCAACTGGCATCATTGAAACCGGCCGGACCAGATTTTATAGTGTAAATCTCGGCAACATCGCCGTTGATTCTTTGAAGGTCTGCCTCTCCACCTGTAGCCGGCGTGTTGCCGGGCAACCTCCGGGCAACCCTATCAAGTGCAGAACCGAATGTTCCTTCGGTAGACGAACTCACGAAATCAGTAAGCGCTCTGTCAACTAGTTGCTCAATGGTTTGAATACCACTTGCTCTATACAGATAGGGATTCTTCCTTGCAATCAAGCTTCGGAAAGTCTTTGTAGTTAGGGTTGTCTGAAGAGAATTGATGAAGTGATCCCTTAACCCATTAAGGACGTTACGGGCTAAATCACCGTCATAACCGAAAGCGTTGGTGATACACTCGAGGAGGTCCTCATCGTTCGGTATATCTGTTGAAACCATCTATCGCTCACTTAGTTGGCTTCCACACAAACACGCTTTCAAAGAATTCGCCTGCGCGTCTGCCAGTCCTCCTGTCAACCTTCCTGTGAATCTCGGTCTCTTTT
>JAGWBG010000036.1:9364-12031 GCA_021296015.1 Dehalococcoidia bacterium
TGCTCATGGTAGTCAATCAGCCCTACATACGGAGGAGAAGTCAGAACTAGGTCACATTCTGGGAATTCAATATGTCTGGAATCAGCACACACCACATCTACCTCGGCCCCAGTCCTTACGGCCGAAAATTCACGGATTCTTTTGATGGTGTCGTGGCTGTATCTGGTCAGGAACTGTTTCGCATCACGGGTGGGTTGGCATATCCGACTATGCTTATAGCATTGATAGGGTTCAGTTTTGGGTGCTTTAGGGAAATCAAGGTCAAAGTGGGTGGTGAGCCGCGCTGATCTAGCAGACCTGGAAAGGATAATCTTTAGTACGTCTTGATAGCGATATTCGGGAATTAAGTCCCTGTACAGCAGTAGCTCGCACAACGCCTCTGACGCGAACCACCGGGTAAGGTAGTCGCTGGCATTGTATAAGCCTCGTTTTTCGAGAAGCTTGGCTTGGCTTACCCCGGTAGTTTTCCCCAATATGTCAAGAATTTCCCTCTCAAGAAGGTCAAGGTCGTATTCATCGGTCTTGACCCTAGCTAGTAGGCAGTTGAATTCGGATATGTCGCATCCAAAACTGCCAATCCCCAGAGCCGAGGCTTCTACGAGTGTGGTGCCAGACCCGCTGAATGGGTCGACTACCATCTTGGGTTGGTACTTCCTTAAGAAAATTTCTACAAGTTGCGGAATAAATTTACCCAGATATGGATGAAGGCGGTGGACATGCTTGGTTCGCTCTTTTTCAGGCAAATCCCTCTCACGCCAATTCAAGTTAAGGTCGGAAAGTTTAGTTTCGGGAGTTACAGAACTGAAATCTGTAAAAGGGATTAGGGGAAATTGCTCTTTTACACTTGCAGAAGTCGGGCTGGCCAGTGCCTACCTGCTTTGTGAAATGGGATGTGGCGCAAGTCTATCACGGCGGGTTACTGGTGACAAGAGAAAGCAACAGGCAACTCCCGGCTGATTATAAGCCCCGAGTTGCCTGCTGCCTCTATCGCTCCATCACTTCTTGGGTTCGCACGCCCGGTGGATGTGAACTAGGGCTTCTCGATGGGGGCGCGGACGATGCTGCCCCACTCGGTCCAAGAGCCGTCGTAGTTGCGGACGTTTCCGAAGCCCAGAAGCTGGGTCAGCACGAACCAGGTGTGGGAGGAGCGCTCCCCGATCCGGCAGTAGGCAATGGTCTCCCGGCTGCCGTCTATGCCCTTCCCGCCGTACAGGGCACGCAGGTCGTCGGCGGACTTGAAGGAGCCGTCCTCCTGCACCGCCTGGCCCCAGGGGATGTTGGCTGCGCCGGGGATGTGCCCGCCCCTCTGGGAGCCTTCCTGGGGAAGGTTGGCCGGGGCCAGTAGCTCGCCGCTGTACTCGGCGGGGGCACGCACGTCAACCAGGGATATGTTGCCGGCGTTGACCCCGGCCAGTACCTGGTCCCGGTATGCCCGGATGCTCTCGTTCCCGTCGCCGGCCCTGTAGGTCCTGGCCACATGACTGGGGACATCGGTAGTCAACGGGCGGTTCTCCGCCACCCACTTCACCCGGCCACCGTTCATCAGCCGGACGTCCCCGTGGCCGTAGTACTTTATCTGCCAGAAGGCCCAGGCTGCGAACCAGTTGTTGTTGTCGCCGTACAGGACTATCGTGGTGTCGTTGTCAATCCCGGAACCGCCCAGAAGCCCCTCCATATCCTCCTTGTTGACAATATCCCGCCGTACCGTCTGCTGCAACTGGCTCTGCCAGCTCCAGCCCACTGCGCCGGCGATGTGGCCCTGGCCGTAGGCCTCTGTATCCACGTCCACCTCAACCAGGCGTACGTTGGGGTCATTCCCGTGCTCCGCCACCCACTGGGTGCTTACCAGGGATTCAGGATGCGCATAGTCCGCCATGATGTCCTCCTCTAAATCTAGTTGATTGTTAATGCCGGCGCTGCCGGATGCTGGACTCGCCGTTGGGGGCCTTCGCCGGCACAAGCTCTAGGCGAATCTGGTCTTTACCCACCCCTGGTCGAAGGGGGTCCAGAAATAGGAGGTCAGCTTCAGGTTCTGGAATTTCCACTCGCCGTTGACTCTGACGTACTCCTCGTCATACCTGGCCGAGCCCCATACCGCCCGGTCCCCGTCGGCGTAGGTGCAGGGCTGGAACAAGTACCATGTTCCCGTTGCCGTATCTCCGTCCACCTCGATGATGGGGTTAAGCACCATGTGGACGGCGAAGGGAAGCCTGTTAGGAGCGTTGGTGAAGAATTCACGTATCTCCTGCTTACCCTCACACTTGCCCCGCATCCCGCCGTCCCACACCGCATCCTCGACGAACAGGTTGACGATGTTGTCCACGTCGTAGTTGTCGTCGCAGTAGGCACAGTAGCTGGCCTTGAGCCTCTTTATAGCCTCGATGTCCTCCAGGACCCTGATTCGCCTCTCCAGTTCTTCCAGGCTCATACTGTCCCCCTCGGATGAGATAGGTTGTCCTAACCCTCCCTACACTATACCCCAAGCATGGATGCCTTGACAAAGCCCCCAGTCCACATAAAATAGAGTACGCTTGTCCATTGGCCGAGAAGCATATCCGACCCCGGCAGGAGGGTGACATGGTGGAGAGAAGGCTGCCGACTCAGCAAGAGGTGGAGTCCTATCTGAAGGACCGCCGCAACTGGGGAAGGTGGGGTGCTGATGATGAG
>JAGWBG010000037.1:0-9127 GCA_021296015.1 Dehalococcoidia bacterium
GACCAGAACTGCGTCAGGGGGAGGAGTGGTCATCAAGGCCGACGTGTATGCACCCAGCGCGAAAAAGCCGGCAACACCAATGTTCAATAATCCGGTGAACCCCCAATGGACGTTCAGTCCCAGGGAGAAAATGGTGTAAATCCCCGCCATAATGACGAAGCCAACGAAATAGTTGGCTACACCGACTATGTCCATGCCGCCCGTCCTCCTAATAAGGGAACCGTGTTCCCCCCTTATTAGTCTTGATGCTCAACTCCTACCTCCCCCGAATATCCCTCGTGGTCTCACCAGCAGCACGGCTATCATAATTGCGAAGGCCACCGCCGGTTTGTAGCTGGGGTTAATCCACTGGGTCGAGACCTCTGAGGTCACCCCAATCACGAAAGCTCCCACCAGCGCACCGTATGGGTTGCCTATGCCTCCCAAAATGACCGCGGCGAACAAGGGGATGAGGAACTTCCACCCCATGATGGGCAGTATCTGTGCCTGGAACACCGCCAGAAGTACCCCGGCCGTCGCGGCCAGCACCCCGCCTAATTCCCAAGTCCACCAGGTGACCCTCTGGACGTCAATGCCGCTGACCAGGGCCAGGTCGGGGTTGTCCGCTGTGGCCCTCATAGCCTTCCCCATCCTGGTGCGAGTCAGCACCAGGTAGACGCCTACTACAAGGATGATTGTTACGATGGCTATGAAGATGGCATCCGGGGGTATTCGCACGTCCATGGGCAGGTGATAGACCTGCCGGGACTCCCTGGGGTAGTGCTGCGTGTCGCCGCTCCAGATTATCTGCACCAGACCGCGCAGAGCGATGGCTATGCCCAGGGATGCCATCGCCATCACCACGACGTTGACTCCCCGGTCCCGCAGACGGCGGTATATGAGCACGTCCAGGACTATCGCCCCGACGGCGACGCCAGCTACTGCCACTGGCAACGCAATAAGCAGGGAGTACCCGAAGGTGAATGGCCCCAAGCCGCTGCTCTCAATCCCCACCTGCGGCAGCAGGCTGCCCATGATGAACAGTGCAATATATGCACCCATGGTCATGTAATCGCCGTGGGCGATGTTGGCGAAGTTCAGAATGCCGAAGACCAGGGTCAGGCCGATGGCTCCAAGAGCAATAATCGCTCCCAGGAAGACGCCATTGGCCACTAGACCCATCTTCACAAATGGCAGGAACCCGACCGCCAACGCTACTATCACAATGGCGACCGATGTGTGCCCTGGTGTCCAGGCCAAGTTGATTCTTTTTGCGGTATTCTGTAGAAAGATCATTCTTAAACTATCGAAGGCAAGGCCCGCCTATCCCCCCAGATAGAGACGGGCTACCTCCGGGTTGCTCAGCAGGTCCTTCCCGGCATCCTCCAGGCGGTTCTCCCCTGCGACCAGGATGTAGCCTCTGTCCGACATTCGCAACGCCTCCCGAGCGTTCTGCTCCACCAGCAACAGTGCAACCCCGGCCTGGTTGACCTCACGGATTCGCTCGAATACCGTGCCCATCATCGCCGGAGACAGCCCGGCAGAAGGCTCATCGAGCAGCAGCAACACGGGGTCCAGCATCATGGCGCGGGCGATGGCCAACATCTGGCGCTGTCCGCCGGACAGGGTTCCAGCTTTCCGACCGGGTTGCATGGCCAGGTCCGGGAACAACCGAAACATCTCCTCAATCCGGCTGCGATAATCGTCGTCTCGAGTGAAGGCACCCATCTCCAGGTTTTCCCGGATGCTCAGAGAGGCGAACACGTTATTGGACTGAGGAACGTAGCACAGGCGGGTCTGGACAATCTGCTCCGGGGGATAGCCGGAGATGTCCGTGTCCTGGAACCTGACAATCCCAGACCGGACTTTCACAAGGCCCACTATGGCCTTCATCAGTGTGGACTTGCCGCAGCCGTTGGGGCCGATGATTGTAACCATCTCCCCGGGTTCCACGGTTATAGACACGCCATGCAGTATCTCTGTCTGACCGTACCCTGCCACCACGTTGGACGCCTCAAGCAGTCCCACTGGCGGGACCTCCCAGGTAAGCTTCCAGTACTTCCGGGTCTTGCTGTATCTGTGTCGGGGTCCCCTGGGCAATGACGGCCCCGCCGGCCATGACGACAATGGGGTCGCACATGGTCATGATGAACTTCATATCGTGCTCAATGATTACAAAGGTGATGTTGCGCTCGACGCTGGCCAGGAAGATGTTATAGGAGATGTCCCGAAGCAGCGTCCGGTTGACCCCGGCGCCCGGCTCGTCCAGCAGCACCATCTTGGGCTCCGCCATCAGGGTCCGGGCCAGCTCCAGCAGTTTCTTTTGACCCCCAGACAGGTTGCCAGCATATTCGTTGGCTAGGTGAGAGAGGCTGACCAACTCCAGCACCTTCAGCGCCTGGGCCTCGATGCGACGCTCCTCACGGCCGACTCGCCACGGTACTAACCACGATGCCCAGACCCGCTCGCCGAGTTGCGGCGCAGGGACCAGCATCAGGTTCTCCAGCACTGTCATGCGCTTCATCTCCCTGGGAATCTGAAAGGTGCGCATGAGCCCCAACCCAAAGGTCTGGTGCATACTCATTCCCTCGATACGCCGGCCCTCAAAGATGATTCGCCCGCTGGTAGGGGAGGTTGCGCCCGACACCAGGTTGAACAGAGTCGTCTTGCCTGCTCCGTTGGGGCCAATGAGCCCGGTGATGGACCCCGGCATAACCTGGAAGGAACAGTGATTCATGGCTCGCACCCCGCCATAGTCCTTCACAAGGTCATGAACCTCCAGAATGGGTGCTGTTTCTGTCACGCTGCCTCCGGCAAGCCGGCCTTCCCGGGGGATTGAACCGTCACGGGAATATGGCTTAGTTCGGCTTGATTATACTAAGATGCGGAACCTGCATCAACAATGAGCACCTTTCCAATATAGAATGAGGTATGGTATACGGCGATATGGCTCTTGGTCTATTCTCCCGCACTTTCCCTGGCAAACCTACTCCGTAATGGAAGACCAGGACACGGGCCAACCATTATGAATAGAACCCAGGGAGGTATCCTGTGATAATGGATATAGCGAAGCGGATAGTGGCGGCCTACCTCGTGGCGACGGCGGTCGCCGTGGTGCTCAACTTCATACTCACTCCAGCGTACCATGACGGGTCGCCGGAATACCCGGTGTGGCGCATCCTCAACTGGTTCATGGCAGCGGGGGTGCTTATGGCCCTGGTAGTGAGCTACCTGCGAAGGCGCACCCTGAGAAGCGGGGAAGTCAGCACCCTCCAGTACTTGGGCGCCAGCACGATGGCCCCGTCGTCGCCCATCGTGCTGGCCATGCTGTTCTTCTGGGAGTGGTTCTGGACATTGAACCCCGACAGCGAAACCGGGGATGCCATAACCTCTCACACGGTCTACTTCCCGATAGTGGACGCCCTCTTCGTAGTCGTCGCCATAGCCACTGGTCGCTATCTCTGGAAAGGCAATGGCGACTCGGATGGTTAGGAGCCTACGGTTGTCGTCCCGACAGGATATTGTCCCTCACCCTTCGGCGGTCCGATGTAGCCGTCACCGGGTGAATCAAACCAGCAGTAGTGGCGAAAGCGTGGTACCTTCCACACTTAGAGGGGATTCCGCCAATGGAGACCGGGGAATCGGCTGAAGTCAGTGTCGTTGGAGTGGACTTCCGCCTGATACTCCATTGCGATGGCGGCGACATGGGAGTCGGTCACCATATTCGCGCCAACGCCGGCCGCGACAAGATTCCGCCGGAAGTGGGTCAGGTGGTTAGCCCCGGGGTTGATGGGTATGACGTGGGGAAAGCGAAACCACTCGAGAACGTAGTCAACCGCCTCTGCCGGAGTTACAGGACGAACAAGCACTCTGGGATGAGTCATCAACCTTACAAAACCTGCCGACACGACCCAGGGGACGCCGACCCTCTCTACGCCGTTGACGAACCCTTCCCACCAGCGTCTGGCGGAGTCGTGATAAGGCGCTCCGTTATTGTGGGCATAGACAAGCAAATTGTAGTCCGGGACTATCAATTAGCGCTCGGTTCCACGAATGCCTCGGCGTCAAGCTGGTCGTTAATCTGATTCAGCTTCAGAGGGTCAATTCCCGAGGCCAATGCACTGTGATTGGGAACAACTCTGTATTCGGGCAATGGGACTTCTTTTGCGGCAGGGGACATCCCGCGTCGCAAAGTGTCATTCACCACCTGCTTAAACGGGATGTTGAGAAGGCGCGCCCGCTCGCGCAGGGCATCAGCCACATCATCGTCCAGTGTTAGTGTGGTTCTCATACCGGCATCATAGTGTGTGATAATAGTGATGTTAAGATGTGCCTATGACGACTCAGGGTCCTTTACAGGCTAGGTGACAAATTATTAGCCGGATTGATTTTCAGGAGTCCTGCCTACCACAAACCCAATTATGGTATTGTATATGGTGCCTTAAAGCCTGCGGGATAGTCGAATTAGGGAGACGATTTTGGCATCAACGCCTGCACAGAATCCCCGTTACGAGGCGAACGAGAGTCCGCCCTTGCTGGCCACTCTCGGTTTCGGCGCACAGTTCAGCCTGATTGCCTCCGTCACACTCCTGGTAACGCCGGTTGTGGTGGCCAAGGCGTCGGGGAAGGACGACTCCTACTTGGCATGGATGGTCTTCGCCTCGCTGGTGGTCTGCGGCGCGGCCACATTGTTGCAGGTGCGAAGGCTCGGTCCGGTTGGGGCCGGTGCCGTTCTGCCCATGTTTACGGCCGCCTTCTCCATCCCATTCTGCATCTCGGCAGTGGTGGACGGCGGGCCGGCGACGCTGACCACCCTAGTCATCGTCATGGCGGCCATTCAAATAGTCATCTCCAAGTGGCTGTTCATTCTGAGGCGAATCGTGACGCCAATCGTGGGCGGCACGGTGATGATGATACTTTCCATCACCCTGGCTTCGGTAGTGCCGCGCCTGTTAGAGGAGCCATCGCTGGACGAGCCGGTGGGCGCGCCTTTAACCGCGCTGGCCACCCTGGGCGTTCTTGCCGTGTTCATCCTCCGCGGCTCGGCGGTACTGCGTCTCTGGGGGCCTGTGATTGGCATAGTCGTTGGCTGCGGGGTCGCTGCGGCCTTCGGCTTCTACAATGCCGCGAGTGTGATTGAGGCCCCCTGGATTGGGCCGCCCAGCCAGTGGCCGGGGCTGGGACTCGACTTCGGCATCCCGTTCTGGACGCTGCTTCCGGCATTTCTGTTCCTCGGCGTGATTATCTCCATTCAGGCCAACGGAGAGGCCATCACACAGCAGCGGGTCGCGTGGAGGCAAGAGAGGGCCGTTGATTTCCGGCAAGTGCAGGGGGCATTGGCCGGCACCGGCGTGACCAACCTGATTTCCGGCATCGCGGGCGCAGTGCCCAGCATCATCAATCCCGGCGCAGTCTCATATATCCAGACAACCGGAGTCGCTTCCCGCAGAGTCGGGTACTGCATCGGCTGCATTTTCATCGTAGCGGCCTTTCTGCCCAAAGTATCCGGGCTACTCAGCACCATACCGGGGCCTGTGATGGCGGGATACCTTATCGTGCTGTCGGGAACCCTGTTCGTTGACGGGGCACGGCTGGTTATCCAGACCGAACAGAACAGGCAGAAGGTTTTAGTGGCGGGGGTCTGCTTCTGGATTGGCGCAGCTTTCCAGTTTGGACTGTTCTCGCTGACGGGCGTCGGGCCAGTGTGGAGTGCGCTGCTGGAGAGCGGCATAACGACCGGGGGACTCGCGGTGGTGGCGATGATTCTCTATTTAGAGCTCACCAACCCACGACGTATGAGATTTCAGTCGCGGCTCCACGCCGACGCCCTACCGGAGCTCAATGAGTTCATCGCCAACTTCGCCGCTCGCAGGGGCTGGGATGCCGCTATGAAGGACCGGCTGAGTGCGGGTGCGGAAGAGACTCTCCTGACGCTGGCCCCGCTGGACCTGAGCTTGGAGGAAGACGAAGATGCACAGGATGAACGCCGGTTGGTTGTCGTGGCCTCCAGTGATGGCGAGGTTGCGGACCTGGAGTTCATTGGAGGGGGAAACGAGAGCAACATCGAAGACCAGGTGCGCCAGCTCCAGCAACACGACTCGGAAACCCCTCCGGAGAATGAAATCTCCCTCCGGTTGCTACGGAGCTACGCATCATCCGTACGCCACCAACAGTACCACGGCACCGACATCATCACAGTCCGCGTAGCTCCTCCGGGGACAAGATAAGTGCCCCTGGCCGGCGTGCCATTACCGGACTCGTCGAGCCACACGGCCGACACATACCGAAGATACCAAAGTTGACAGAATAGAGAGTCGTGTTAGATACTGTATCTTGCTCGGACTACCACCGCTGATAACGATCCGGATCGGAAAGACTTTTCGTGAGGAGTCAGTATGGAAGATGGTAAAGCTCGAATAAGCGTAAGTGGCCTATGGAAGGTATTTGGAGATAACCCTCAACGAGTTATAGCGCCCGAATGGGAGGAAAAGACCAGGGCGGAAGTACAGGAGCAGACGGGATGTGTGGTGGCTCTAAAGGACGTCAGCTTTGAGGTGGGGATTGGGGAAACCTTCGTTGTAATGGGCCTTTCCGGGAGCGGTAAGTCCACATTGGTGCGTTGCCTCATACGCCTTATAGAGCCGACCCAGGGCCAGGTACTGGTAGATGGAGACGATATACTTGATTACGATGATAACCAACTCACCCAGATGCGGCGCACAAAGACAGCCATGGTGTTCCAGCGTTTCGGCCTTTTCCCCCACCGCCAGGTCATTGACAATGTGGTCTGGGGGCTAGAGGTCCAGGGGATGAACAAGGAAGAACGTCTCCAACTAGCCCTGGAGGTCCTGGAGATGGTTGGGCTGAAGGGTTGGGAAGACAATTACCCCCGAGAGTTGAGCGGAGGTATGCAACAGAGGGTGGGTCTGGCCCGTGCCCTGGCAGTAGACCCTGAGATTCTTCTTCTGGATGAGCCGTTCAGCGCCCTTGACCCCCTCATCCGGCGTACGATGCAGGACGAGCTAATCAAGCTGCAAGAGCAGCTTCACAAGACTATGGTATTTATTACCCACGACTTGGACGAAGCGCTGAAGCTTGGGGACCGTATCGTCATTATGCGAGACGGCGCCATCATTCAAGAGGGTACCCCTGAGCAAATTGTCACCAACCCTGTTGACGATTACGTAGCCGAATTCGTCCGTGACGTGTCGCGAGCCAACATCATGAATGCCCAGTCAATCATGTCTGAGCCACCGTTAACCGTTCAGGTGACAGACGAATGCAACTCGATTCTAAAGGCTATGCGAAGCAAGGACGAGTCATCGGCTTTTGTCGTCAGCGACGAAAACTCGTTGCTAGGGTTGATTACTCGCTCCAAGATTGAGCACCTCATACGACAAAGCACCGGTGCCATAAGTAACTCCTACGAGACTGTTCAGCCCGTGGCCCCCGGCGACCCCCTGAAAGAACTCGTCCCCATTGCCGCACAAACTGAACATCCCATCCCAGTTGTGGATGACGTTGGACGGATTCTTGGTCAAATAGATAGAGGGTCACTCCTCGCCGGAATGGCTGAGGGTTTAATGAACGACGATAAGGAATAGCATCGCATAGGAGGACCACTTTTGGACATGGACAGTCCAAGCCAGCCACACACGAGTATAGATGCCCAAGGGCGCCAACCCTCCCGCAACACAGTCATTACGAGTTTCAAGGGACTCACGGACCTCTACGGCAACCTACTCTGGTATGCAGCCATTGCCATTGCCCTATCAGCGTGCCTGGCTATCTGCCTTGTAATCTGGGGCCCCGGCATGGACTTCCCCACCGCATGGGGGAAACCCATCGGGTCCAAGGTGGACGAGTGGATTAGATGGCTTACCGCTGAAGCCTCATGGCTCTTCGATGGCATCAAGAATATCATAACAAAGGTCCTTATATTTATAGAGGACATCTTGCTGTGGCTACCCTGGCCCGTGATAATCTTGGGCGTGGGCCTGACTGCATGGAAACTATCCGGGCGCAACATAGCCCTTTTCTCCGTCGTATCCCTGATATTGGTCGGAATGATGGGTAGGCTCCCCGGCGGCACCAGCACCCTCTGGGAAGGTTCCATGGAAACCCTGTCCCTCATCTTCGTATCCGTGACTATATCCCTTATGTTCGGCATACCGCTGGGCGTACTCGCAGCCAGGAGCTCCCTCGCCAACTCTCTCATACGCCCCGTACTGGACGGAATGCAGACCATGCCCAGCTTTGTATACCTGGTGCCCGGCATTCTGTTCTTCGGTCTCGGCAACGTGCCAGCCGTCATGGCCACGGTGATATACGCCACGCCGCCGGTCATCCGACTGACCAACCTGGGGATTCGACAGGTCTCCCAAGACGTGGTCGAAGCGGCCCGTTCATTCGGAACCACTCCCTTCCAGATGCTCACAAAGATTCAGATACCCCTGGCCCTGCCCACAATCATGGCCGGCATAAACCAGACCACCATGATGGCCCTGGCCATGGTCGTCGTGGCCTCGCTGGTCGGCGCTGGAGGACTGGGTGAAGCCGTCTTGCGAGCCTTGGGCAGACAGGAAGCGGGCAACAGTGCCATAGCCGGGCTGGCCATCGTCGTCCTGGCCATTATCATAGACCGCATCACCCAATCGGTCGCAAGAGAGCGCCAACGCGTTCTCGTAGGGGGTTAACCTTCATGGACACCCAAAGAAGACGCTAAGTCAAAGGAGAAATCAACAACGTAGGACGGAGGAGGTTGTCGCGCCGCCCTCTCCAGGGGACCGTCAATACTCAAGCAAGGTAGGGGGTCAATCAGCGAAGGAAGGAGGACAATCAGCTTCCCCAATACACCATAAAATGCTCAAATGCTCAAGTAAAACAGAAATCAACAATCAACAACAAAATGAAAGGAAGACTTATGTTAGGTATTAAAGCAAGCAGGTTATTTGCTTTGATGGGCGCGCTGCTGATAGTAGTTGCCCTGGTAGCAATGGCTTGCGCTTCAGACGAAGAACCTACTCAAGCAGAGCCGGCGCTGACCGAGGAACAACTGCGCAGTATAGTAGAGGACGCAGTGGCAATGTCCATGCCCGCGCCCCAGGAACAGGTTTCAGCCGAGGAGATCCAAGCCATGGTGGAAAAT
>JAGWBG010000037.1:9218-10891 GCA_021296015.1 Dehalococcoidia bacterium
GCCATGGTGGAAAATGCCGTGATGGCCGCTACCGCGGACGGCGTCACCAGCGAAGACGTCCAATCTGCAATCTCCATGGCCGTCATGGAGGCGCAGGAAGGGGCAGTAACGTCCGAGCAAGTCCAGGCGGCCGTCGAGATGGCGGCGGAGAGCGCGGCCATGCAGGTCGCTGAAAACTCCCTCACCGCTGAGGAGATACAGAGCATCGTGACGGCGGCGCTGGAAGAGCGCGCGATGATGGAAGAGGTCACCAGAGAGACGATAGTTTTCTCCGACCTCAACTGGACCAGCGCCCAGGTGCAGAACCGCATAGCCCAGTACATTGTGGAACAGGGCTACGGCTATCCCACCGACACCATCTTTGGAGGTACACTTCCCAACTTCCAAGGGCTGCTGGCAGGCGACATTCACGTAACCCTTGAGATATGGCTGCCCAACCAGTCGCTCGGCTGGGAGCAGGCCATCGAGGTAGGCGACGTGGTATCCGTTGGAACTAGCCTGGTGGGCGACTGGCAGAGCTACTTTGTCGTTCCCCAGTACATCGCCGACGCCAACCCCGACCTGAGGACGGTGGAGGACCTGAAGAAACCCGAGTTCCAGGAGTTGTTCGCCACAGCCGACAGCCGCGGAAAAGCGCGTCTGGTCGGCTGCCTGGTTGAATGGTCCTGCGAGGCATCCGGCGCCCAACAGATAGTGGCCTACGGGTTGACCGACTACGTTGAAGTCATCACCCCAGGTTCGGGAGATGCGCTTTTCGCCGACCTGTACGCCGCTTATGATAGAGGGGATCCCTGGCTGGGTTACATGTGGGGCACGGGCGACCCGGCCTTTGAACTGGACCTGTTTCTCTTGGAGGAGCCACCCTACACCAAGGAATGCTGGGACACCAACAAGGCCTGCGGCTTCTCCGACTCCCTCGTGCTCGTCGCCGTTCACGAGAGCCTGCTCCCCAGGGCGCCCGACGTAATCGGGATGCTCCAGAACTGGGAGTTCACCGTTCCCACCTACTTTGAGGTCTTGCGTTGGATGAACGCCAACGAAGGATCAGAACCCAGAGACGGGGCTATCTGGTTCCTCAATAACAACAAGGTCTGGGAGAGTTGGGTTACTCCCGAGGCAGCGGCAAGGGTCAACGCCGCACTGGCAGCCGAATCCTAAAACCCCACTAACCTTACCGATATTCCGTGGACACACAGGTCCAACGGAAGGGGGGAGAGCACGCGTGATGCCTGCTCTCCCTACTACACAATTCACGTGGCCCTTTCTTCGTCATTCCGGCCTTGAGCAGGAATCCCCCCTAGCCCTCTGGATTCTGGCCTTCGCCAGAATGACAATGAAAAATAGGAAACTTTGGAAAGACCCTGCGGGCAAAATTCCCAGTCTTGACGATGTTCGGAACCATGACTATAATTATTACCACCAACTGATGCAGCCTTCGAGTCTGCGGTCGGTTTCACAGCGAGACCATGCGCCAATACTGAGCAGAGGAGGTTCAAAATGGCCGGGTATCGAATCATATCATCGGACAGCCACGTGGTCGAGCCCGATGACCTGTGGAGCAATAGAATAGACCCGGAGTTCAAGGATAAGGCCCCACGTATCATCGCCGCTGAAGACGGAGGCCACTGGTGGCACGTCGAGGGCAAGAATCTGCTCCCCATCGCATTTGCCGG
>JAGWBG010000038.1 GCA_021296015.1 Dehalococcoidia bacterium
GGCGGTAGAGGTGAATGGCGATCTGAAGAATGGGCCTGTAATAGGCAGCGGCCCCTGGATATGGAAGAACACCCAGATTGACGTCGGCACCACCTTCGAGAAGAATCCCGACTATTTCGAAGATGGCCTTCCCTTCGTAGACGAGTTTGTTGCCAGGGTCATACGAGGCGGGAAGGAGAGCCGCCTCGCCGCCTTCCTCACCGGGGCAGTGGATGTTTACAGCCCATCGCCGGAATCCTGGAACATCCTTCAGGGGCGGCTCGACGCGGGGTTCAACAGTTCCCTCTCTAACCAGGGCGGCTCCGGCCTGATTCTGAGTATGAACGTTTCGACCCCTCCCTTTGACAACCTTCAGGTGCGGAAGGCCGTGCTCAAGGCCCTCGACCCCTGGGACTACCTGCGCACTACCTGGGCAGGTCAGGGCTTCGTCAGCCTGGGGATGCCCGTACAAAGTCCCGATTGGCTCCTTGCACAGGCTGAGATGAGGGAGACCTACTTTGCCGACCCTTCAGGCGTATCAGATATTCTTGAGGATGCTGGGGTGGAACTGCCGCTCAGGTTCGAGTTTATCCTGGCCGACTTTGGCGACACCTATTTGGAGCAGGGACGACAGATAGAGGAGGACCTGAGGGCCGTGGGCCTCGAACCCACGTCCACAATCCTTAACCCCAGCCTGTATACGGACAGAGTGTGGCGTGACAAGGATTACCAGATTGCTATCGGTGCGCTACCCCCCACCACCACCACCAACGGTTTCCTATTCAGAATATTGCACGGCGCATCAGGATCCCGGAATGTGCTGGCACATTCCGATAGCCGGCTTGATGAGATGATTGTCGAGCAGGCCGTGGAAAGCGACGCCATGCAGAGAGGGGAGATGGTCCGAGCAATCCAACGCTACCTTCTTGAGAAGGCTTATCTCTTCAGCCCTGTTACGGGAGGTTCCAGATGGGTCACCGCACCCGGAGTGAGGGGGTTCCATCCCAACGTCGCCGCATCAGAATACTTCTTCTGGGCTAAGACGTGGGTTGAGTAGGAGGAACACAGGAAGCATCACTATCTTGTGCCGGCTCGGCGGTACTCTGCTATCCCCTCTTCCAGGGCTGTCCAGGCGAGGAGGGCGCATTTGATACGCACGGGGAACTTGCGCACACCTTGGAAGGCCGCAAGGTTGCCCAACCCCGTGAGTTCGTCCTCCGACAGGGTGTGACCTTGCATGAGCCGCCTGAACGTACTCGATAGCTGCTCCGCCTCCTCCAGGGTCTTCCTCTTGAGCGAGTCCATCATAACGGAGGCTGAAGCCTGGCTTATGGAGCACCCCTCGCCGTGAAATCCTGCCTCTTCTACCCGGCCATCGCTGAGCTTTAGCTGCAATACAACCCGGTCTCCGCAGACCGGGTTGTACTCGTCGTACTCTATATCCGGCTCCCCTATCTCGACCATGTTCCGTGGGCTTCGGTAATGGTCCAGGATCACCTTCCGGTATAGTTCGTCAATCTCGTCAAAGGGAAACTGCTGCATAGTCCTGACTGAGCTCGGGTGATAGAAGACCCTTCCTCCGAATAACCTCCGTCGTTCCGGCGCAGAGCCGGATTTCGGGGCATGGGCAGTGGGCCGGCAAATTGCAGGCTGGGCCTTTTCACCCCCACCCCAACCCTCCACCATCAAGGGGGAGGGGATTATACAAGGCTTCCCTCAAAGGGGAAGGGTTATCAAAAGGTCTCGAACTTGCTGAAGAGCCTCTCAACACAGGGAGATGAGCCCGGTATGTCAAGAGCCGTCCGGGACGTGCCCTAGCTCTTTCCCAGATTCTTCATAGTCTGCAGGAGCCTGGCCATCTCGATGGCTCCCACGGCAGCGTTGTAGCCCAGGTTGCCCGACTTCCCGCCAGCACGGTTGATGGCCTGGTCCATGTTCTCGGTGGTGAGCACCCCAAACATCACGGGCACTCCTGTTTCCAGTGCGACCCTGCCTATACCACCCGACGCATTGCCGGCCACCATATCGTAGTGGGTAGTCTCTCCCCGTATGACTGTTCCCAGGCATACTATGGAGTCATACTGGCCGGTCTCGGCCAGGACCTTGGCCGCAACGGGCAGCTCAAATGAGCCGGGAACCCAAGCTATAAGGGTATCTTCATTGTTGACGCCGTGACGTGCCAGAGCATCTTGCGCCCCTTCAACGAGTCTCAGGGTGATAAGCTCGTTGAAACGGGCTGCTATAATCGCTATACGGAGTCCCTGTCCTTGAAGATCGCCCT
This sequence comes from Dehalococcoidia bacterium, assembly GCA_021296015.1. GTDB lineage: Bacteria > Chloroflexota > Dehalococcoidia > Lucifugimonadales > JAGWBF01 > JAGWBG01. The sequence continues at coordinate 2,261 of JAGWBG010000038.1, forward strand.
TAAGCTCTCTTGTCAAGATTACCCCCCCTACTTTTCGGCCTTGTGTTTCATGCTCGTCACGGCCTTATATGAAAGCCTTTCCGTCGAGTCCACCTCCGTGGCTCAGGAAGAGGCCTCCTCAGGCGTTTCTTTTATACCCGCCTCCAGAACCCTCTCTACGAACTCCGGCTCGGGGACGGCTCCAACGAACTGCACCGGGGGCAATACCCCCAGCTGGGATACTGTGCCCATTACCGTCTTGGGCACACCCCTTACGGCATAAGTCTGACCGAGGGCGGGGAACTCCTCCACCTCGACGACGTCGGCGGTGATGAGGGGGTTCTCAATTGCGACTGCGTGGGCCAACCTGGCCACACCTGGGCAGTACCCTCAAGAGGGTGTGACGAACACCTGGATATGCACAGGGCTGTTCACCTTGCGCAGCTTCTTCCTCGTATCCATGGTGAGTGGGCTTACGCCACGGGAGAGGGTCTTGATGTCCTCAAGTATCGTGGCGAACTCGTAACCCATAGGTATGCCGTAGAATTTCAACCTGGCGTTGCCCTCATTCCCAAGGACGATGGCCGGGATGCGTTCGACCCCGTACTTTTCCCTCTCCTCGGCCTGGCTGTAAAAGTCGTAGATTTCCAAGTGAAGCTTTGGCGAAAGGGCGGTTAGCTCCTCCATGAGCTGCTGAGTCTGAGGGCAGTACTGACATTCCCTTCCGGGAACGGAGAGGAGAGATGACCCTTGGGTAAAGAGCCTTATGGTCACGTCGTTCTTGAGGTCTTTGCGGAACTCCCTCTTCAGGCTATCTCTATCGTTGTCGGATATGATTGGCATTGTACCTCCTAGGACATGCTCCAGACCGGTCCCCCCGCCCGCACTTTCTCCCGTCGTGAGAAGCCGTTTCCTCCCAGAATAGAGCAAGCATATCGTCGAACCTAGTTTACAACGTATTGTCCCTCTTATCCACCCCCAGAGGTAGAACCGGAGTCCCGGTCAAGGGACCGTTGGATATGGTAGAGACGCTGCAACAGGGTGAGCGCGGATACCGCGGCTATGACAATCAGGATTATCTCCAGTGGCCGCAAGCCCAGAATAAGGCCCAGGGATAGCAATACCACCCTTTCGGGTCGGGTCATCAGGCCTGTCCTGGTCTCAATACCCAGACCTTCACCCCTGGCCCGAAGATAGCTCACAGTCTGGGAAGCCACCAGCGCCAGCAGGAGGACCACCATCAGAAAAAGCAGCCTTTCATCGCTCAGGTCGTAGCGCAGGCTATGGATGGCGATTCCCAGGAAGATGGCTGCCTCACCCAGACGGTCCATCACCGAGTCCAAGAGTGCCCCGAATCTGCTTACTCTGCCCGTCAGGCGCGCCAGAGCGCCATCCATGAGGTCCATCACGCTGCCGGCCAGAAATACCAGGCCCCCCGCCATGAGGAAGCCGGCGCCCACAAGGGCGGCGGCGACAAGGGAAATGCAAAAACCCAATATGGTTACGGTGTTCGGGGTAAAGCCCAATGCCCGGAGTGTTCTGGCTCCGGGTACCTCCACATACCGCAGGACGATAGCCCTAAACTGCTCTCTGCCTGGAAAGACCATTGGTCGCTTCTATGAGGTCAGTATAGTAGTCCATCACCTGCATGGCTACTTTCTCCCATCGGTATTGCTCAACCGTTGGCTCACCTTTTTCCGCCATCTCAGAGCGCAAGGCCGTATCTCGTATCATTAGGGCCAGTGCTTCGGCCAGGGATACGCTATCCTTGGGTGGAACGAGCAACCCCTGCTCACCGTGATTCAGCACCGCAGAGTAGCCCTCAATCCGAGACGCCACTATGGGCTTCCGCGAGGCCATAGCCTCCAGGAGGACTATGCCGAAGCTCTCCCTTCCGGTGGCGGGAGCACAACATATATGGGCGCTTCTGTAGTAGCGGGGTAGCTCGTGGTACGGCACTCTGCCGAAAAAGACCACGTCATCAAGCTTGCGCTCGCTGATAATCCGGTAACATTCCTTGTCCAGGCTGCCCGGCCCCACCACCACCAGACGGATGTTATGGAAGTCCCACTTGAGCTTGCTGTACGCCTCAAGGAGATACCGCAGTCCCTTGCGTTTCTCCATCCGTCCCACAAAGAGGATATTTATCTTGCCGTCGTCCAACTCCGGTATAGGCAACCCATTTGCCGAGAAGTGGTCTACGTCTATGCCGTTGGGGATGATTTTGTAATCCCCGGGGAAGAACCTGCTCACGTACTGACGCGCGGCGGGAGATACGGCAATAAGGCCATCCAACTTCTTGAACCAGTATTTCAGGATTGGGTGTGACCATCCGTAGTTCCTGAAACGGCCATAGAAGGCGTGAAAGGTCCCCACGTTCAGCGAGTTGGATGTCTGCAAGACGAAAAGGGGCAGAATGGGCATCAGAGGCTCGTGGAGGTGCACAACGTCAAAGCGTTCCTTGTCCAGAAAGTCTCTTATCTTGTGGTGAAGCCAGACAGAGAGGGAGAGCCGGGCGATGGAACCGCCCGAAGGTATGGGCACGGACCTCCCAAGAGGCACAAACTCACTTTCCTCCGGAACTCTTCTCGATGGAGAATGGGGGGCCAGAATCTTCACCTGATGCCCCATATCAGTGAACTGGTGGGTAAGATGGGAGATATGTCCGGCAACTCCACCGGGCCAGGTGAAGTCATAGGGTGAGACCAGTGCTATTTTCATGGGTTACTCTCTCAAGCTTCCCTACCCTCGATAAAGGATTCTACCATTTGTCGGGCAACGTCGTCCGTGTACTGGACAGGGGGTGATTTCATGAAGTAGGCAGACGGGCCCACGATTGACCCGGACATCCCGCGGTCCATGGCCAGCTTGCAGCACCGGACGGCATCCACCACCACCCCCGCAGAGTTGGGGCTATCCCATACCTCCAGCTTCAGCTCCAGGTTGATGGGCGCTCCACCGAAGGAGTGGCCTTCCATCCTGATATAGCACCACTTCCGGTCCTCCAGCCAGGGGACGTGATCGCTGGGGCCTACGTGGATATTGTCGCCATCCAGGCTGTAGTCCAACTGTGACGCGACAGCGTTGGTCTTGGATATTTTCTTGGATACCAGCCGCTCCCTTTCCAGCATGTTGAGAAAGTCAGTGTTGCCGCCAAAGTTCAGCTGGTAGGTCCTGTCCACCTTGACGCCCCGGTCCTCGAACAGGCGGGTGAGCACGCGGTGGGCGATGGTAGCGCCCAGCTGGGACTTGATGTCGTCACCGATTATGGGCAGGCCGTGGTCCTTGAAGCGTTTCTGCCAGTAGGCCTCCCTGGCAATGAACACGGGAATGCAGTTTACCATGCCGCACCCGGCAGCCAGGATTTGCTCCACGTACCACTTGGTTGCCATCTCGCTACCCACGGGGAGGTAGCTTATCACGACGTCGCACTGCCTCTCCTTCAGGATGCTCACAATGTCCGACGTGGAGCCGGGGGCCTTCTGGACCATGTGGGAGACATACTTGCCTATGCCGTCGTGGGTCATGCCCCTGTCCACGGTCACTCCTGTGGGGGGCACGTCGGCGAACTTGAGGGTGTTGTTGGGGGGAGCAAAGATAGCCTCCGAAAGGTCCTTCCCCACTTTGTTCGCGTCCACGTCGAAGGCGGCCACGAACTCGATGTCCCCAATCCCGTATCCGCCAACGTTGGGGTGCATGATTCCCGGTATATCGGCATCTTCGGTGGTGTCCTGGTACTCGTGTACGCCCTGCACCAGGGAGGATGCACAGTTCCCGACCCCAATGATGGCGGTCCTTATCTTGGCCACGGTGTGTCTCCTTTCTGAACCGGTTCCCTTCTGGCCCAAGGGAGAAAACGGCTGAATTGTAGCAGTTTTGACGTACCAAAGCAAGGCATTTGTGAAAAGAGTGGGAGTGCAAAACTACACATTCCTGTCTGCAGACAGGCAAGTCACTCCAGTCTGCATCCCATCATTCCGGCCTTGAACGGGAATCCATACCCCCGGCTTCTGGATTCCAGCTTTCACTGGAATGACGATGTGGGAGTGGCGAACTCGGCCTGTCCGAGTTTTGCACTTCCCTCGAGAAGAGTCAGTCCGGGTACGGGAATCGGGGCGTATCGGGGATACATGGTGCCGGGGGTGGGATTCGAACCCACACACCTGTGAAGGTAGCGGATTTTAAGTCCGCCGCGTCTACCGTTCCGCCACCCCGGCCCAGATATGACATCGCACCTAATCGCCAGGGGTTATGTCTCTACGGACAAGGTCCCGGTACGCAAGTCTACGCCTCTCCACAGTTCCGGACGCCCCGGACTTGTCCGGGTGGCCGGAAGGACTGGCCTGGATGATACCAAAGGCACGGTGAGGTGTGTTCGAACCTTCACCGTGCCTCTTTAAGATAGAGAAAGGGGGCGGGCTGGTGGTGGTACGTCACCAGCCTCGCCGTGGGATATTATCCTCTATTGTTGATGATGTAGAAGCCTCCTCCTACTACTGCCACCAGGGCCACGATTGCCAGGATCAGTGCGATGATGCCCAGGGCCCCGCCTGCTGCGGCGCCTTGGTCACCCATTGGCCCTTGTTCGCCCATTGGCCCTTGTTCACCCTCGGGGCCCCTAGGCCCTCGAGGCCCGGTAGGCCCAACGGGGAGGGAGGGCCCTGTCGTCGGAGGCGGCATGGTGGGTTCCGGCGCATCCGCCGCGACCATCACGTCGGTATCACCGCCGACAGCGAGGGGGGAGTCTTCACTGGGAATCGGCCTCACCGTGCCACTGAAGGTATAGGTATTTTCCGCTTCGGGCGCGGTCACCGTGTAGCTGAAACTGTTTGTTGGCTCACTGAACAGGATGAATGTTAGCTCCTGCCCGTTGACACTGGGTGGGTCTTCACTGGTGGCCGAATCTTCCACGTAGGTGAATCCTGCGGGAAGGGTCTCTATAACCTCTCCTCCGCTATCTACGTTGTGGGTAATCGTGACCGTTATCTCGCCCCCGGGCATAACCTCGGCTGCGGAGAGGGACCTGTCGGCCATGAAGTGGTTACTTGCTCCGGCCAGGCCCGTGGACCACCAGAGTCCGATAGCCAGGGCCAGTCCCACCGCGACGGCTGCCAACAGGAGCGGCTGCGATATTGTTTTGCTTCTGACCAATCTATTTCCTCCTAATCTGTGTATCCGTAACACATCCGCTCCGGGGCTAGTTGCCGGGATTGTCCAGGGCCCAAATCCTGAGAACCTGCCTGACCTCACTGGCATCTACTATTCCGTCCTCGTTGAGGTCGAACCGCTCCTCGTTGGTGTACTGGTCCAGCGAGGTCCTCTCTCCGGGAGCAACCACAATGCCGACGGTGACGGTGACCTGCTTGGAGGCCATGTTGTCGCCGCTGGTGGCCTCTACCGTGACCATGTAGACGTTGTCTTTGTCGTTGTCCTCCGGATTGTTGTAGTCGGGCGGAGTGTTGAAGGTCAGTACGCCGCCCGTGCTGATGCCGAAGTCGCCGGCGTCGTCTCCCGACAGGCTCCAGCTGGCGCCGGCAGCGTCAACGCCGACGGCCGTGTAGGTGGCTACCTCTTCCGTGCCCATGCTGTCATAGGGAATGAGAGGTTCCCCTGAGACTGCCAGCCTGCCCTCCATGATCTCCGGGCCCTCGTTCACGTCAACGATGTTGATGATCACCTGAGTGGAGTCCCTGAGGCCCTCCAGGTCGGCGGCAGTGACGGTCACCGCGTAGGTCCGCCGGGTCTCATAGTCCAGCATACCCGCACCGACTGCGGAGACACTGATCTGGCCACCGTCGGGATCGTCGCTAACGTCAAAGTACTTGGCGTCGGCGCCACTGAGGGAGTAGACTATGAGACTGTCATCCGCGCCCTCGGCGTCGAGATTGTCAGCGGCAATAACTCGGTCATTGTCTGCGGCTGCGTCGTCTACCCCATCACCTGACACATCGGCTATCACCAGGGCATCTACAGCAGCGTTCTCTACCACATACCTCGGCCCCACTTCGTCCTCAAACTTGGGCGCCAGGTTGCGCGCCTTCTGGACCGACTGGGAGGAGGTAACAATGGCTGACCCATTCCCTTCGGGGTCGGTGTATGTCGCCCTTGCCCTCAGGCACTTGCCGTCGTCAGGCAACTCCGGCGTGTAGGTGTCCGTCGTGGCGCCATCGCCCTCGGCATTCTCCCATGTGAGGCCGGCATCAGTACAATCCGTAGCGGGGCTGGCAGCTGATCCCCTCGCGTCTCGAATCCACTGGTAAGACACGCCGCTCACGGGGCCGTCCAGGTCCGAGAGGTTGATCGCGCTTATCGGGACCCCGATCCTGGGCTGCCTCGCGCTCAGTTCCAGTGATCCCGCATCCTGCTGGTTGGTCACCTCTACCGTCACGTTAATGGTGGTTTCCTTTTCATCTGCACCGGTGCCGGAACTCGCCGTCAGCGTAACCTCGTAGACGTTGTCTCCATTGTCGTCGGCAGGGTTCTCGTAGTCCGGAGCAGAGGCAAATGTCAAGGTGCCATCCCAAGTGTCGTCGGTGCTGTTTTCGGCGGCCGTGAGGGTTTCGAAAACGTCCATATCCACGCCGGACAGGGTGAAGCTTACGTCCGCATCTTCGGGGTCGTAGGCCGCGAATCTGTACACGGTGAGGTCCGGATCGCCCGAGGTGTCCACTTTATTCTCTGCGTAGGTGTGGGACATCTCGCCCATTGTGAACACCGGGTCCTCGTCAGTCTCGGTGACATTGATCGTCATGACGACCGTGGCCGTATGGGAGACGGTGATTTGGCTGCCAACGTTGTCTGGGTCATCTTCCATGTGGTCCGGTGCGCCGTCGTTCGCCGTGATGATCACCGTGA
>JAGWBG010000039.1 GCA_021296015.1 Dehalococcoidia bacterium
AACATCATCCAAAGCCTGAGCCGCATAGACCGTTTCCAGAGCACGACCCACTTTATGGGCGACCAGCTTATAGATATTCAGGGCGATACGGCGGACGTGGAGACCTACGCCATAGACTATCTCCTATACACCCTGGATGGTACTCAATACATGTCGACCGGGGGGCTCCGGTACAACGATAAGTTCGTGCGGCAAGATGGCAAATGGCTGGTCCGTCACCGGGTGATGTATGTGGACTGGCGCCGGAACGAAGCCCTGGACCAGGCCTCCCCAGGCCCCGATAGCGTGTAGTTGCTGGTGCTCCTCCACGGAAACCGTAACAAAAAGTGTGGATATGGGTGATGGAGTGTATCGAAAGGTATGGCGGCGGCAAGGGCGGTTAGCTTGACAAGCTACACTGGAGGTGCTAATGTCAGACTGTCACGCCCTCTTTAGATTCCTTCATCTTTGATCACTCGGCAATAGATTGGGTTGAGATAGAACGCCGGTGGTGGCCTGAGTGACAACAGGTCAAGTCTCGGCGCGATATGGGGAGCCACGGCCATGGCAGTAGATCCGAAGGAGGCTCGCTGGGCCCAGCTAAAGGACTTATGCGACGAAGTCCTATCCAAAAGGCGGCTCATACTCGTCAGCAACCGTGGGCCAGTAGAGCATCAGATCACCCCGGATGGCCGCATTGAGGCACGAAGAGGCAGTGGAGGAGTGGTCACCGCCCTTAACTCCCTTGGCACGATGGTAGAGTTTGCATGGGTCGCCAGCGCCATAGGCGAGGGAGACAGGAAAGTATCGGAAAATAGCGCAGGAGGCAGAATCCGGTCTCCCCTACCCGGACAGCAGATTTACCTCCGCTACGTCGTAACCCCCCGCAGGGTCTACCACAGGTATTACAACGTCTTTTGCAATCCCCTGCTGTGGTTCCTACAGCATTACATGTGGAACTCTCCATACAATCCCAACCTGGACGCCAACGTACACGAGGCCTGGCAGGACGGGTACGTAGAGGTAAACAAGGCCTTTGCCAAGGCGGTGATTGAGGAGGCCCAGGAAGCCGACAACCCGCCCATCATCATGGTCCACGATTATCACCTCTATCTAGTGCCCGAGTACACCAGAAACGCTTTACCGGACTCCACAATCCACCACTTCACCCATATCCCCTGGCCGTCGCCGCGGTACTGGCAACTCATACCCTCCTACATGATCAAGAAAATCTGTGAAGGGCTGTGTGCGGCCGACGTAGTTGGATTTCAGACCGTCCACGACGTGCGAAACTTCCTGGACACCTGCGCCGAATTCCTGCCCGAAGCTGAGATAGACTACAACACTCGGGAGATACGCCGGGACGGCCAGCGTACCCAGGTACGCATTTACCCCATCTCCATAAGCGTAGATGAGATAAGACGAATCGCCAACTCACCCAGGGCCCTGGACTACGAGAGACGGCTTCAGCCCATGTGCAATGAGAAAACTATGATACGGGTGGACAGAGCTGAGCCCAGCAAAAACGTGGTGCGAGGTTTCAAGGCCTACGAGTTGCTGTTATCCAGGCACCCGGAGCTTCAGGGCCGTGTCAGTTTCCTGGCATTTCTCGTCCCGTCACGCACCCACATAAGGCAATACCAGAGATACATGGATGAGATACACCACGTTATTCAGAATATAAACTCCGCCTTTGGGACCCCAGAATGGCAGCCCGTGTCCACCTTCATAGAGAATAACTACACTCAGGCCATTGCCGGTATGAAGCTCTACGACGTGATGCTGGTGAACTCGGTCATTGACGGTATGAACCTGGTGGCCAAGGAGGGACCCGTGGTCAATGACCGTGGGGGTGTACTGATTCTGTCGGAGACCACCGGGGCATACAAACAACTGTCGCCGGGGGCGCTGGCCGTCTCTCCTTCGGACATTGAGGGCACTATGACGGCAATGTATCAGGCACTCACCATGAGCGACGAGGAAAGGGCACAACGGGCCGCAACGCTGGCCCAAATTGTCGAGAGAGAAGACATACTCCACTGGATTATCTGCCAGTTGGAGGACATCAGGTCCCTGATTTAGGAAGCCTCTGAAAGTCAGTCATTCCGGTGAAAGCCAGAGTCCAAATCTGTTTTATCGGCCAACCAGACCAGGAACCGCTCCACTTCAGCCACGCTTAGCAGAGTCAATTCTGCCTCGCTTTTCAACTCCGGCGGAGAGTCGGCACTTACTACGGCGATAGATTTGAAGGCAAATCCTCCCTCGCTCGACAGCTTCCCGGCGGCCCGGAATGAGTCCAACTCCGTAACGTCGTCCCCAATGAGGATGGCACCGAACAGGGGGAACTCCTTTACCAGGGACACATCGGCGCAGAGTACGTCTACAACGGCCTTCCCCATCAAGGTCCTCACCTCTCCTTGAGCCAGCTCTTCGATAGCCTTTAAAATGCTCTCACGAGCTACGCCCGGGTCAGGTGCATGGCGGTAGTGTATGGCAAAGGAGCCTCCTTTATCCTCGAAAAAGAGGCCCTCCAAGGGGAGTTTCTCCCTAAGCAGTACCAGGAGTCGCCTCATCGAGGGTAGGTATGGGCTTGCCTCCTCGGCGAGGGTTTCCCTTCCGTCAATTATCCACTCAAGGCCGTGGTTACCCACGTAAACCAGGTCCTCAACCCCCACGATGTCTCTGGCCTGCCCGGCAGAGCGCCCGGTGATTATGGACACGAGGGGAAGGGAACGGCTTAGCTCCCGGAGCACCGCCTTGATGGACGGACTAACGCTGGCCTCATCCGGCTGTGGCACAATTTCCGATATGGTGCCGTCCAGGTCCAGCAGCAAGCCAATCGGCCCTTCCCTCAGGAGGCTAGCCACCTCACCTAGATTGTCAAACAGATGACCTCTCATTGTCAGGCCCACCTCAGATTCCTCGCTACTGCCTGCGCCCGCAGCCGTTAATCCACCCCTTTTTATTCGTCATTCCGGCGTAGGCCGGAATCCACCCCTGCCCCAGCCCTGGATTCTGGCTTTCGCCAGAATGACGGAAAGGATCGCCAGAGCGACGGGGACGGGGTGTTCCCTGCGGGCCGCCCAGAAGGACTGAAAGACCCTATCTCACCTGAGGAATATGTTCTTGTACAGTGTAGCACCTATGGTAAAATACGAATAGATAGACTGTAGTAATAGCGTAGGAAGGGCATATCCCTAGACGGCAATGATTTGGGAATTCAAGGTTACGACTATAGTAAGGGAACTACATCGAATCTTACCTTGCTCGATAGTGTATAATGCAGGCTACCACACACAAGTGGAGAGCAGGAATGATAGCACGGGGCCTTATCGCACTGATAGCCCTTCTAGCGATTGGATGCGGTTCCAGTCCAACTCCTGATAGAGTAGAAGTAATAGTGACGGCTACACCTACATCTGCACCTATGGATAGCCCCGAGGTTATAGTGGTCACGGCTACTCCTACATCTGCACCTATGAATAGCCCCGAGGTTATAGTGGTCACGGCTACACCGACACCTAAACCTGCTCCTACTGCTACAATTGAGCCTACCCCGACAATGGATTCACACTCCATTGCGGTTGAAGCTACGGCACCTGCGGCCACAGTAGTCACCGATACTTCTGTACCTACAGATACGCCTACACAGGAAGAAGTAGATACTCCCACGCCGACGAGCACCGTTATAGAGGAATCAAGCGGTCACGGAGCCTCCGTCCTGAATGAAGCCGTATGGCGAGGCGACATCTCGCTAGTTGAGATTCTGATAGACGCTGGTGCGGATGTGAACGGACGTAATCCAGACGGCAATCCGGTTATCTATGAGGCTATATGGCGTAATCATGTCGGGATTGTCCGATTGTTACTTAACGCCGGTGCAAATCCCAATGCACTAGACGCAGACAAAGTTCCGGTCTTGATTGAAGCCACTTGGAGAGGACACGCCGAAATCGTACAGCTATTGATAGATGCCGGAGCGGACCCTAATCTACCTGGCCCCGATGGAGATACTGCCTTGAGTGAGGCTACTTGGAGGGGCCATCAGGAGATAGTCCGCATACTGCTTGGCGGTAGCGCAAGCTAATCGAATCCCTCCTTAACAAAATGTTGTCAATGATGGGACTTTTGCACTTACCTGTAGTAATAGCGTAGGAAGTGCAAAAGTCAATTCGCATGACCCCGTCACTCCCGCGAAAGCGGGAGTCCAGTATGCCGAATGGTGGATTCCCGTTTTCACCTGCCAGAGGCGGGCAAGCGGGAATGACGATGGCTCAATTGCGAGCCAAACCCGTAGTTTTGCACTTGCCGGTGAGAAAGTGAGCCTATGGAAGAGTTGTTTGACCTGGGCCAGCATGGCCCTGAGCGGCCAGATATTAGCCTCTGCATCTTTCCCCATCTCAAGGATTTCCTGGCCATAGACTTTAGAGGTGGGGAGCTCCGAGTAAGGCTACTAAACACGTCAGAGGTCTTTGGTAATTCCTTCTTCAGCAGGATAGAAGAAAGCTTTAGCCAAACACTTAGAGAGTCCACTGAATACCCTTTCGCCCACCTCATAGATTTGCCACTGAGGGTGGAGGAACTTGTCAGGGTAATGGGGATGCTGGCTATCCTGGAGAGGTTGGACAGCACGGAAACGGGAGATGGATTCCCAACCGTAGCCGTGTTTATCATTAGCGGGGCCGCGCTCTCCGCGAACTCTCAGCAGATTTCCACTGCGTTCCAGTCCCTTCTGGGAGAAGACGCTGACCAGGCCATTGTCCTCGAATACTCCAACATACTGGAGAGACTGATTTCTGAAGAGCACGAGGTGGTCAAACTCATTGACCGTCAGGAGCTTAGAGAGGCCCTGGAAGAGCAGTCCCCCAACTTTTTTTCTCTATGGGAGCGCAGGAACTAATAGTGGAGTACCCATCCCGCCAGAGTGTCTGAATATCAGGCTGCGTTCTCTGCCACCCATCGCCCACCAAGCCACGTCGCATAATCCCTTGACAATGGAAAGACTTGGCATCAGAATACGAATCAAATCCTTGGAATGTTGAGACCGTCGGGGCCCGCTTAGGGGCACAATTCCGGAACTCGTGTATAAGGAGAGAGGGACTCTGCTGAAAATCGGGCACTCAATAACCCGTCCTGGCAGAAGATATGGCGACGAAGAGATGACTATCAACGTACCCGAGGAATTGGAAACTGCCCCAGGGGTCATCCAGAACCCCCATGAGGTGGAGTTCTACAGCAGGGAGTATCCCCTGGAGAGCCAAACGGTCGAGTACACCGCAGATTTTGAATGGCTCAAGTCGGTTGCTCCTGAAGAATTCCTGGTTGAACTTAAAATGCACGACTCCATGCACAAGGCCATCATTGCAGAGTCCATGAATACCGGAGACATGGACCCTACAGCCGAGCCGGTACCCGGCAAAGACGTCACTCAACTAATCAAAGACAAGGCCAGGGAGTTGGGGTTCGGAGAAGTGGGGATTACCAAGTTCGACAAGCGTTACGCTTTCAAGTCCAAGAGAGATTGGGTAAAGTTCCCCCACGCTATATGCCTGGCCTACGAGCAAACGTACGAGCCTACTCAAACGGCGCCCAGCATTGAGGCTGAGGGGCCCCACTTCGGCACCTACAGGATAATGGGAGCGTTGGCCCTGGACCTGGGAGACTATATCAGGAGCCTGGGCTACCATGCCCAAGTCCATAATCCCCTGGTCGAGAGCACCGTATTCATACCCATGTTTGTCCAGGCCGGGCTGGGACAGTTGGGTGCCAATGGGCAACTGCTGTCACCCCATTTCGGCTCCAGGGCCAGACTTATGGTGATAACCACCGACGCCGAAGTGACCCACGATGAGCCCATGGATTACGGCATCAACGCCTTCTGCGCAGTATGCCAGGTGTGCGTGAACCGCTGCCCGGGCCGCGCCCTGCTGAGGGAACGAATCTGGTGGAGGGGCACGGAAAAGTACAAGGTGATGTTCAGGCGTTGCCATCCCGTAATGGCGCGTTACGATAGTTGCGGCGTGTGCATGAAAACCTGTCCCGTCCAGAGATATGGAATGAAAAATGTGATGGACCACTACGCCACCACCGGACAGGTGCTGGGCAAAGGCACTCATCTGCTGGAGGGATACAACTTGCGGGAGTTGGGCTACTTCGGGCCTGGCGAGCTACCGAGGTTTGAAAGCGACTTCTTCCACTTCCCCCACGGCAAGGCTGAGGACTTGCTCTTTGAGGAGTTCAAGGAGAAGCTAAGGATGGGCGAGGTCAACGATGACTCCGAAGGTGAAGCCGTCTTGCATGAGTTCAAGCATAGGGTAGAGGAGTACGTCAATAATCGCCTGGACACCCCCCAGATGACTCAATAGTAGGCTTCACGCCTTTCGTCGTTACTCTGAAAGTAGAAGGCAAACCTCTCCAAACGCGCAGTTCAGGCTTTCGCCGGAGCCCCGTACTCCGACCTGCCAACCTACGGCAAGCCTTTGGCCTGTCGGCAGAAAGGTACGGGGCCGGCATCCACCTCACCCGATGACGATTAAAAGGCGTTGACCCGACAAGCCCGGAGACCATCAGGGAGAACTGGAAAGCCCAAGGGCCTCTATCCCGGCTCTGGCCGCGTCTTCGTCCTCTTGGGCGGTGCCACCGCTGCCTCCCACGGCCCCAATCAGCTCGCCGTTCCTGTATACGGGCAATGCACCTTGACCAGGGACCATGTGGCCCCCCTCCATAGCCATGAGGGCCCGGTATACGGGAGACTGGGCGTTCTCCGTCAGTTCACCACTTGGCCTGCCAAAGCAAGCGGCGGCCACAGCCTTGCCACGGGATATGGGCGGTGTTCGCCACGAGGCGCCATCTGTCCTGCACATTGTAATCAAGTCACCTCTGGGATCTACCACAGACACACTCATCTTGGCTCCCATAGCCAGCACTTTTGCCTTCGCCGCCGCAAGTATCTGTTCGGCCTCCGCTAGAGTCAACGACGCCATTTAGCTGCCTCCACGTACAAAATTCTTTCCGTTCTATATTATAGCCGAGAATAGCCTGGGTGCATACCAAAGGAAAAGGGCAACCCCTTGAACGAAGTCAAAATATAGACACCCGCCAGCCATCAGGGTATAGTTAACGTCGGCGACACAGGCGAGAGACGCCTCGAACTCAGCAGACGGAGGCCTCGAAGAAGCTGCGGCTAAAAGACGGGTCTGAGATTGTCTACACCATAGACGATTTCAGCGACCCCTGGAAGGAAGCTGAGACGGTGGTCCTACATCACGGCATGGCCAAGAACCATCGCCTCTGGTATGCCTGGGTGCCTGTTCTTGCCGCCCACTATAGAGTAGTCCGCTTCGACGCCAGGGGCATGGGCCAGTCAACGGTGCCAGGGCCAGGATACCCCTGGTCCTTGGACAACTTCGCCAGCGACGTAGTCCAGCTAGCGGACGGCCTCGGTCTGGAAAGGTTTCACTTCATCGGTGAGACTGTTGGCGGCACCATTGGAATGAAATTTGCCACTTTACACCAGGACAGGTTGCTGAGCCTGACCGCATGTACTTCTCCCACCAATTTTCACGACCCCCACCACCTGGAATCGGCAGAGTTGATAGACACGGAGGGAATGGGCGTTTGGGTCGAGAGGACCATCTCCAGACGCCTTGACCCCCAGATGGTGGACCCCGCCTATATCAGATGGTACGCTTCCCAGATGGCAGCGACTGCGTCCCACGTGGTTGCGGACTTCCAGCGCTCCGCTCCAGGAACCGACCTTCGACCAATGCTCAATGGGGTCCTCACTCCTACCCTGATACTGGCAGCCGAGCACCTCCAAGGTGAGGTACTGGGAGATTTCCGCGAAGCGGCCAAGCTTTTCACCAATGGACGGCTGGTACTATTTCCGGGAGTGGCCGGCTTCGTACAGCACATTCTGCCTGTGCCTTGTGCCAGGGTATGGCTGGACTTCGCCAAGGGCCTGAAGTGATGCGGAGGAGTGAAAGGGTGATATGCCCGGGAGGTAGCAGGACTTGCGCGATGTGATAGTGGTAGGAGCCGGGCCTGCCGGCAATAACATCGCTTACAAGTTGTCCGGCATGGGCTATAGCGTAACCGTTATTGACCGAAAGAATCACGTCGGCGACAAGCTGTGTACCGGTATAGTTGGCCGGGCGTGCATCGAGCAGTTTCCCATAGACAGGTCCCTGGTTTACAAAGATGCCAGGTACGCCAGAATTACCGCACCAGGCGGGGAGTCCGTGGACTTTATCAGTCAGGATGTACGGGCCCACGTGATAGACCGCGTCAGATATGTATCCTCCTTTGCGGACAAGGCACGCCGGGCCGGGGCCGAATATCTTCTGGGCTACCGGGTCACTGAAATATCCACCGACAGAGATTGTGCAAGGGTACACATAACCGATGACGTAGAAAAGCGTACCCTGAAAAGCAAGTCACTGGTGCTTGCCAATGGCTTCGGGTCAGAGTTAACAAACCAACTGGGGCTTGGCAAGGTCGGCGACTTTGTGACCGGAGTCCAGGCAGAGGTGACGGCTCCCGACCTGGACGGGATACAAATATACCTTGGCCGAGACATAGCGCCCGGTTTTTTTGCATGGCTGGTACCCACGTCAGAGGGGAAGGCCCTGGCCGGGCTGCTCAGTCGCCACCACGCGCAGACCCACCTGGAAAAGCTCCTGCTGAAGCTCAGAGCCGAAGGTCGGATAAAGTCGGTTGTCAAGGAGCCGGCAAAATGGGGCATTCCACTCAGACCCCTTGGACGGACCTTCGGAGAAAGGCTCCTGGTAGTTGGCGATGCCGCCGGGCAGGTGAAACCGACCACCGGCGGCGGCATATACTACGCACTGCTAGCCAGTGAGGTCGCCGCGGACGCGCTGCACAAGGCCTTGTTGCGGAACGACCTATCGGCGAAGGAACTGGGCAGCTACGAAAAGGAGTGGAAATCGCTGCTATCCCGGGAAGTCGAGATAGGGTACTCAGCCCGGAGAATCTTCGAGGTACTGAGGGACAGACAAATAGACTTTCTAATGCACGGGATTGCCACTAACGGCATATACAAAGAGTTAGTCGAATCGAGGAGTGCCTCTTTCGATTGGCATGGTGAAGTCATCACAAAGGTAATGGGTCACCCGGTCGTTGGCAAGACCGTTACCTTTGTCAACCCGTTTCTCACCACTCTGGCATCCCGTTCCTAATAACTATTTTTAGATTCTTCGTCGGCATCACCACACCGCCACTTCAGCTATCCGAGACCCTTGCGCAACCCCCATTGTCGTTCCGACCTGCCTGTAGGCAGACAGGTACGGGGCCAGAATCCATTAAGGATTGGTCCAGCTTTAGCAGAACAAGCTCTACACCGTCTACTGATGTTGTTTTGGTGCTTACTCAAAGGTCACCTTTCGCGGGTATGGTGAAGGGTATTTTGATGGTAATTCCCAGAACGTTGCATACACTACCAACAAATATTCATTATTGACAAAAAGAGAGCTATCATACTAAAATCAGGCTGTGTTGACAAAGAAAAGTGGGCTATATTAAAATAGCGTTGCTTTCCTCTTTGCAGCCTGACACCTGCAGTGTGGTCGCGCTATTTCAAGATAAGGGAGGGCAGTTGGATGTCTGATACGGATATTGCATTGATGGCTCACCTGATGAGGCGAGCCGGGTTTGGTGCTACCCGAGACGAGCTAGAAGAGCGAGTAGCCAAAGGCTACGAAGCGACGGTAGAGGAATTGGTAGACCCTGATAGGCTCGGCGTTCCTCCAGTAGATACGGACATCTTGTTCCGGTACTATCCTTCCCTGGAGATTCCCGGTGCTCCACCCAATGGCAGGTCCAGGGTGGTCTACCACATGATACAGACGCAACGCCCCCTGGAAGAGAAGATGGCTCTCTTCTGGCACCACTTGTTCGCCACGGGGAACTCCAAGGTGGACAATCCCACCGAGCTAGAGCGTCAGTTCCGTATGTTCCGGAGCCACGGGCTAGGCAGCTACCGAACCCTTCTGGTGGAGTTGGCCAAAGACCCGGCCATGATTTACTGGCTGGACAACAACGAGAACCACAAGGACCAGCCCAACGAGAACTGGGGGCGGGAGTTGCTGGAGTTGTTCTCCATGGGTGTGGGGAATTACACCGAGCAGGATGTTTACGAGTGCTCAAGAGCCTTCACCGGCTGGACCATTAGACACAAGATACCTCGCCAACCCCTGGGTCGTTTTTACTGGAACTTCGAGTACCGGCCTGAAGACCACGACGACACCGAGAAGGTCTTCCTCGGCCACCGTGGCCGCTTCAATGGCGAGGACATCATAGACATAATAGTGCGCCAGCCTGCGACGGCCCGGTTCATTGCCAGGCACCTGTACAACTTCTTCGTAGCCGATGAGGTCCAGGTCCCGGCTTGGCAAGTCACACCGCCTCGGGACCCGGTCGCCATCAATATCATAGGAGATGCTTTCATAAACTCCGGTTTTGACATGCAAACTACCATGCGTGTGCTGCTCAACTCCGACTTCTTCAAGGAGGAAGCGGTGAGGTGGGCCAAAGTAAAAAGCCCCCTCGAAATCGTGGTGGGAACCATGCGAATGGTGGGTGACTTCCAGTTCCCCAGGCCCGGCCTACAGCCCATAGGCGAAGAGCCCGGGTATCAGGGGCAGGAGATAATGAACCCGCCCAGCGTCGAGGGGTGGCACACAGGGGCCGAGTGGATAGACAGCGGCGCACTTGTGAGGCGCATCAACTTCGCCGCCGACAGGTTCTCCAACGTTGACATGCCGGGAGTACAGTCCATAATCAGCAGGATAAAGGACAGGGGCGCCATGTCTGCCGGAGACCTTGTGGACAACTGCCTCGACCTGTTAGGGCCACTGGATGTCACCGAGCAGACTCGTCAGGAGCTAACGACCCTTGCCCAGCAGGGAGGCGACGTGCGCTGGGACACGGAGGAGGCGGCCAGCACCTCAGCGCGAAGGGTGGGAGACATGCTGGGTCTGATAGTTGCCTCCAGGGAATACCAATTCGGCTAGAGCATGAAAGAGGAGGAGAACAAATGACATCCAACAAGAAAGACCCAGTCCTGGTTATCCTACAGTTGACCGGGGGCAACGACTACTTCAACACCATCATCCCTTATACTGACCCCCTCTACAAGGACAACAGGCCCTATGTCGGCATCGCCGACGAAGACATCATACCCATAGATGACCAGTATGGGATGCACCCCAGCATGGCTCCCATGAAGGACCTCTGGGATATGAACAAGCTCGCCATAATTCATGGCGCTCCCACTTCCGGGCCATGGACATCTGGCACACCTGCGAACCCGACAAGGTCGGGACGGAGGGCTGGCTTGGCCGGGCAACCAAGGAGCTTGACCCCAACAAGGAAAACGTGCTGACCGCCGTGAACTTCGGCAACGGCCTCCCCAGGGCCCTGGCCATGCCCGGTGTGTCGGTAGCATCGGTCTCAGACCTGGCCAGCTACGGCATCCTGACGGGCCTTGAGGAAGACCAGAGAGCGGTGGCTCTTGAGAGGTTCGAGAGGATGTATGGCCCAACTGTGGGGACGGGGTACGTGATGGACTACCTGAGCCAGACGGGGTTGGACGCACTGAAGGGCGCGGACATCCTCCGAACTGCCCCGGACATGTACCAATCCACCGTGGAATATGCGGCCAGCCCCATAGGCAGAAAGATGCGAGACATAGCCCAGACGCATCTGGCCAACTTCGGGACGCGGGTGTTCTACACCCAACATGCCAGCTTCGACACCCATGCTAGCCAGTTGGGGACCCATGCCCAGCTATGGAAGGAAGTGTCGGCGGCGGTCTACGACTTCTACCAGGACCTGAGGGAGCATAATGCCTCAGACAACGTGGTAGTCTTCATGTTCAGCGAGTTCGGTCGCCGGGTACACGACAATGGCTCCGGGACTGACCACGGTGCGGGCGGAGTGGCCTTCGCAGTGGGAGACCCGGTGGTGCCAGGTTACCATGGCGAGTACCCTTCCAGGAAGGCTGAGGACCTGCAATTCGGGGACCTGGTTCCGAACATAGACTTCCGGGGCGTGTACTCAACACTGCTTGAGGACTGGCTCAGCCTGGACCCGAACCCGATAGTAGGCGGCAACTTCGCGAGGCTGGACTATATAGCCAAGTAGATAGTCCGGGCAAAGTTGCGCAGGGGTTCTGCCGAACGGACCTGTAAGAAAAAGACGGGGGAACTGGGGATACATCCCCCAGTTCCCCCTAGCTTTATGTTGAGCGCGCAAAAGGGGAGGTAAGGATGCTTACAAGGCATGTAGCAGGCCGGGTATACAACTACGATTACTGCATCGCCAGAATCGGCGGGTACGGATTCACTTCGCCTCTGGACTTTGCCCTCGGCTCCGGCGAGACCCTATACATAGTGAGCAGAGGCAACGAGTTCAACCCCAGTCACGGTGTTACCAAGGGCACCCTTGACAACGAGTTGGTCTGGGAAGAGAGGGGCGTTGGATATACCGGCGGTCAGTCGCCCTGGCCCGGATCCATTGGAGTTGACAGCAGCGAGAAACTATTCATCTCTGACGATCACGTAAGCCGAATATTCATACACGACAAAGACGGTAATTTCCTGAGCAGCTGGGGAACGAAAGGCTCCGGCGATGGAGAGCTTAACGGTCCTTCCGGCCTAGCCTTCGACAAGGACGACAACCTCTACGTTGTGGACGCCCTCAACAATCGCATTCAGAAGTTCACCAAGGATGGTAAATTCCTGGCAAAGTGGGGCAGCCAGGGCAGCGGCCCGGGCCAGTTCAATATGCCCTGGGGCATCACCATAGACAAAGAGGGTAACGTGTACGTGGCCGATTGGAAGAACGACCGGGTGCAAAAATTCGCCCCTGACGGCGAATACCTGGCTACCTTCGGCAGCCCGGGAACAGGAGACGGGGAAGTGCATCGGCCCAGCAGTGTGGCCACGGACAGCGAAGGGGATGTATATGTCGTTGACTGGGGTAACAAGCGACTCAACATCTACGACGCCGAAGGGGCTTTCCTCACCGCCTTCATAGGGGATGCGGACAAGCTACCACCCGGAGCACAGGCGATGGTGGACGCCAACCCCGACTACCGGAAGGCCCGCAAAAGGGTTGACCTGACTCCTGAGCAGAGGTTCGAGGCCCCGGTAGCGGTGAACGTGGACGACGAGGGCAGAATCATGGTCCTTGAGACCACACGCGCTCGCATCCAGGTTTACGTCAAGGAAAAGGACTTCATAGAGGCACAGTTTAACCTATAGTGTCGTCGCCCAGTAGCCGAACAGGCGCAAGGGCATAGATTCTCCAATTGAGGGGGCAGATATGCTTACCAGGCACGTATCAGGTCGTACTTACAACTACGAATATTGCATAGGCAGGCAGGCCGCAGGGGGAGCGGGATTCATTATACCCATAGACTTCGCAGTGGGGTCCAACAGGAGTCTGTACGTGGTGAGTAGAGGCAGCGAGTTCAGCCCCAGCCTGGGCATAACCAAGTGCACCCTGGACCACGAGGTAATCTGGGAGGACAGGGGCCTCACCTTCGCAGGCGGCCAGTCTCCCTGGCCAAACTCCGTGGATATTGACAGCGAAGAGAGCGTGTTCATCTCCGATGACCACACGGGCCGTATATCCATATATGACCGGGACGGGAACTACCAAGGGGCTTGGGGCACCAAAGGCTCAGGCGATGGGGAGCTCAACAGCCCCTCTGGGCTTGCCTTCGATGCAGAGGACAGCCTCCTTATTGTGGATAGCCTCAACAACCGCATCCAGAAGTTCACCAGGGATGGCAAGCTACTGGGTAAGTGGGGTAGCCAGGGCAGCGGTGAGGGACAGTTCAACATGCCCTGGGGAATGTCCATAGACAAAGATGGCTACGTGTACGTGGCCGACTGGAAGAACGACCGGATTCAGAAATTTACCCCCGACGGCGAGTTCATTGCTACTTTCGGGAGCCCGGGAAGCGGCGACGGAGAGTTGCATCGCCCTACCGACGTGGCTATAGATGAACAGGGGGATGTATACGTGGCGGACTGGGGCAACTTGCGACTCAACATCTACCAGGCCGACGGCACGTTCATCACCTCGTTTATAGGAGACGCGGACACCCTGTCACCCTGGGCACAGGGCGTGGTGGACGCCAATCCCGACTACCGGAAGGCCCGCCGAAGGACCGACATGACTCTCGAACAGCGGTTCCAGAGGCCTGTGGCCGTGTACGTGGATGATGAGGGCAGAATCATGGTGAGCGAGACTCAACGCGCCCGCATCCAGATTTACGTCAAGGAAAGGGACTTCATAGACGCACAGTTTAACCTGTAAGTTCCATCGCCTGTTAGAACAATAACTTGTGGGGGCCCATTTCGAATGCTGGGCCCCTACCTACGATGAGATAATATGGGGCCAAACTTAAGCTCCTCCAGAAAGGGGTAGAGAGATGCTTACTAGGCACGTAGCCGGCCGTGTATACAACTACGACTATTGTATTGGCAGGGGTGGCGCAGGCGGGGATGGGTTTATTTCACCCGTGGGTTTCGCCGTGGGTTCCGGCGGAAGCCTGTACGTGGTGAACAGGGGCAATGAGTATTCCCCCAGCCAGGGAATAACCAAGTGCACCCTGGACCACAAGGTGCTGTGGGAGGACCGGGGCTTCGGATTTGCCGGTGGCGAGTCCCCCTGGCCCACCTCCATTGCCACAGACAGCGACGAGAACGTATACATCTCCGATGACTATGTGAGCCAGATTTTCATGTACGACAAAGACGGAGACTTCAAGGGTGGCTGGGGCAGAAAAGGCTCAGGCGATGGAGAACTGGACGGGCCTTCCGGCCTCGCCTTCGATGGGGAGGACAACCTCTACGTTGTGGACAGCCTTAATCACCGGGTCCAGAAATTCACCAGAGACGGCAAATTCCTGGCAAAGTGGGGCAGCCGGGGCAGTGGTGCGGGCCAGTTCAATATGCCCTGGGGTATCGCCATGGACAAGGATGGCCACGTGTACGTGGCCGACTGGAAGAACGACCGGGTGCAGAAACTCACTCAAGACGGCGAGTATCTGGCTACCTTTGGCAGTCCCGGGACCGGTGACGGGGAGCTGAAGTGCCCCAGCGACATAGCCATAGACGACCAGGGCGACGTATACGTCGTGGACTGGGGCAACCTGCGACTCAATATCTACGAGGCCGACGGAACATTCATCACCTCTTTCATTGGGGACGCGGACATCCTGTCACCCTGGGCGCAGGGCGTAGTGAACGCAAATCCCGACTACCGGAAGGCCCGCCGAAGGACTGACATGACTCCGGAGCAGTGGTTCCAGAGGCCCGTGGCAGTAAATGTGGATAGCGAGGGTAGGATCATGGTGCTGGAGACGGAACGCACCCGCATCCAGATTTACGTCAAGGAAAAAGACTTCATAGATGCCCAGTTCAACCTGTAGCATCACCCTTTCCCAACAACCCCACAGTTTAGGCTGAGACGTGGGATTTTACGCCGTGGCGACAGATAAGCGGGCAGGACGTAGCTTGTTCCTGCCCGTTGCCTGTCGGATGCTCCCTCAGAGGCTACGCACTTGCTAATCTCCGGCCTTGAGGTCTTCATCGCTATCGTGGTCATGGCTGCGGGCGGGCTGGTCATGGGTCTCGTTAGCATCGGCATCGGAATGGTGGTTTCACCCGTCCTGCTTCTGATGATTGACCCCCAGTCGGTGGTCGTGACAATTAACAGCATTGCGATACCGATACTGACCCTGGTCCTGCTTCAGACCAGGCGTGACATACCAATGCGAAGCGCAATTCCGCTGCCGGCAGCAGGGCTGTTGGCTGCGCCCATAGGTGTGCTAATACTCAACTCGGCCAGCCCCGGTGCTCTGCGCGTAATCATAGGCTGCGTAATTCTGTGCCTGGCCGTTCCAAGTGCCTTCAGTATGGGGCGCCCCCTTCCCCACGCCAACGTGTTAACCCCGGTGGTCGGATTTGTGGGGTCTCTGCTGGTTATCGGAACGGGGATAGGCCCCCCACTGGTGGCCCTGTACTTACTTAATCAGGGTTGGGCAGGCAGCCAAATACGCGCATCCATGGCCCTGTACTATCTACCGATAGCAGCCCTGGCCACAACCCTGTATGCCGTGACCGGGCTATTTACCCTTGAGCGTGTGTGGCTGATTCTTGCTCTCACCCCCGCCGGAGTCCTGGGATTCGGCATGGCATCGCTGCTTGTGGGGCGGATGAACGACCAGTTCCTTCGTCGTGTCATCCTGGCGGTGGTCATCGCGGCGAGCGTTACGCTTCTGGGCAGAGAGGTGGCGGGCGTGCTGTGACGTGGATTTGGCGGCCTCACTCTTCCCGCTCGCAGAGGCTCCACCGCTCGGTTGGGTATACGCCGTCTATCAGCACGCTGTGAATGTGGTCGTTTATGCACCTGTTGTGAGGATAGACAACGTGGGAGAAGTGGGAGGTCTCCAGCAGGTAGCCGTTGCTGAGGACCTCGGTTACGAGCTCTTCGGACTCGCTAAAGGAAGTGAAGGGGTCGGCGTGGTTGCCGATTACCAGTATTGGCACGCCTCCGCCGTCGAGGGGGCCATAGAAGGGGTCGGGGGCGAATTGGTCATAGAACAGGCAGGCGCTGGGGAAAGAGGGGTCCATCAACGCCAGCAATGGGAACATCTCCTCGAAGATGGTGTCAATGACTACCGAGTCATCCAGCAGGGTGGCCCGGTCCAACTCCGGATAAAGTACCCAGCCGTCCAGGCAATTGACATGGGTAATGAAGCGGGCGGCGGTGGGGTCCGGGCCGAACTGTATGCTGGCGAACCCAGCCAGAGTAGACGGGTCATTCCTCTCGTTGAGCTCGAACAGGCCCTGCCACAGGTCGGGCCACGTGGTTTCGCTGTACAGGGTCGAAACCACCCCGAAGAAACCCGCCACGGGATGATTAACCGCATCGTTGACCAGGTCCAGCTTAGTGACGGACTGCTTGAAGTAGCCCACCGGGTCGCCTTCGTTGTATATCGGGCATAGCGGGTCGTCGCACGCCACCAGAGCTTGGCCGAGCAAGTCCGCAATCGGCGCGACCTCCTCGATTGCCTCGTCAATGCGTTCCTGCTGGGTGGAGGCCGGGTCAACCGGGTTGTCGGCGCCGTCAAGGACCATCGCCCTGACCGACCCCGGGAAGAGAGTTGCATACCAGACTCCCAGAGCCGACCCATAGGAGAATCCCAGGTAAGAGACCTGGTCGGCGCCCAGGGCCTTGCGTATTTCATCCATGTCGTTGGCAACGTATTGGCTGTGCAGCAGGGCGCCGACCGGCCCCATTGACTCGATGCACAGGTTGGCGGCCGCCTCGCCAGCGGCTATCTCGTCGGGAGTTTCTATGGGTTCCTCTATCGTAGCAAGCAGCTCCAGCTGCTCGCCGGGGACTCCGCAGGCGAAGGCGGGGTCGGAGTCCCCAACCCCTCGGGGGTCGAAACCGATGATGTCGAAGTGGGAGACGATTTCATCGGTGAATATCCCAAGGGGGAGATAGTGGACCAACTCCACGCCGCTTTCGCCCGGACCGCCGGGATTCACCAGTAGATAGCCTATCCGTTCGCTCGGTAACGTGGCCCGGTGCACGTTGACCGCGACTCGGATACTGCCTGCCTCCGGGTGCCGGTAGTCCGCGGGGACTCTCACAAAGCCGCATTCCAGGTCGAACGGTCCGCACGGGACCCAGTCTACACGCTCGCCTACCGGGGCGGTATCTGCCTGGGCCATCGGTGTAGGGGAGGTTGTGGGAAGGGTTGCCTGAGTTGGCGTTTGAGCAACAGTCGGGGTAGGAGTGAAAGTAGGGATAGGGGTAGGCGTCGGTGTAGGAACGGCTGTGGGAAAGGGCATCTGAGTTGACGTTGGAGTAACAGTTGAGATGGGCGATGGGATTGGAGTCAAAGTAGGTACAGCCTTAGGTGCAACGGTCAGCTCAGGCACTGGCGTCGGAGTTGGCGTGGGCACAGCATCATTGCAGGCCGCACTAGCTGTAACAGCCAGGGCTAGGGCAACGATGAAGAAATACCACTTCAATTCTCATCTCACTTTGCAAAGTTCTTTCTCACTTGATGGGAACCTGCCTGCTGCAACGGCGACACAGACAGGGAGGAAGTGTGCCCATATCTCACTAGACACCCTTCCATCGGGGGCGGGGTTATCCCCCGGTGATGTACCGGTATGCTGACAGAGCGGCCGTTATGCCGTCCCCCACAGCAGTTCCCAGTTGCCGATAGGAGCTCACTCTTATGTCCCCAGCGGCATAGACTCCGCGATAGTCTGTTGCCATATTTATGACGGTGTAGACATGGCCCGCTCCATCCAGGGACAACTGGCCTTTCAGGAAATCGCTATTGGACTGAAATCCTACGTAGATGAACACTCCGGTGGCAGGATAGTCATAGACACTATCGCTCTTCAGGTCTTTAACGCGCACTGCACTCGCTACACCGTTGCCTACAATTTCCTCTACTACGTGGCTCCAGAGAAACTTGAACTTGGGGTTGTCAAAAGCCCGCTCCTGGAGGATGGGACTGGCCCTCAGCTGGTCCCGGCGATGGATTACAGTCACCTGATTTACGATACCCGTAAGATAGCTGCCCTCATCCAAG
>JAGWBG010000329.1:0-464 GCA_021296015.1 Dehalococcoidia bacterium
AGGACCGCGAAAATACCCATGAACGGGAGTAGGCTGGTAAGGAACCCGGCCTGGGTTAGAGACATTCCCCGTGCTTCGTTGTAGAAGGTTGGGAGCCAGCCGGTCAGCGCTACATACATGCTGAAGCAGGCGGTGTCGGCAAGCCCCAAGAGAAATATGGTCTTGTTCCTCAGAACGCTCCATATCTCCCTTGGCGATAGCGGGGTGGCTGCCCCCAGTGCCTGCTCCTGCACCTTGCCCGACACCAGCCAGGCAAAGGCCCCCACTAGTCCCACCGCTCCAAAGAGTCCCAGGACCGTCTCCCATCCCATTAAGCCGGCCAGCGGGGCCGCCGTGGATACGGACACCACTATACCCAGGGAAACACATGCTATGTTTAGACTGGTTATGATTGGGACTTCTCTGGGACGGATCCACTGCATTATCAGAGGGCCGGTAGCGGGCAACATCGCCGCCACTCCCAG
>JAGWBG010000329.1:634-2182 GCA_021296015.1 Dehalococcoidia bacterium
TTGTTAAGCCCGTAGTCGTCTGTTATGAGTGGCATAACGGGCGACACGGACTGGAAGCTGAGACCTGTGGCAAAGTGGGCCCATAACATGAGCCCGCCAATGACGTAACGATAACGATAGGGACTGGCCGTATTACTCTCGATCATTGCAGGTTCACACTGTACCTGAGATGCGCAGCTATGGCAAGGCTATATCCTGAGCATAGTCAAGGATTGTTTTAGCCTGTTCCGAATGTTACCATCTTTACACCTTGGGGGGGCGGCTATAACGACCGAACGACCGAAGGAGGGAGAAAGTGCCAACCTATGGATACGTCCACATACACCTTAGGAGTCCCGACCCTGCAGCGACGGCAGAATGGTATCATCGCATGTTTGATGCCGGAATAATCGAGACCATTGAGCCTCCGGGAAGGCAACGGACGGACATAGACATCAACGGCCTGATGGTCTTCATCGCAGGAGCACTCCACCCGGCGAGGAAGCACAAGGACTGCGAGACCACCACTACGGTCTCGACCACTTCGGCCTGCGAGTAGACGACCTGGATGAGCCGGTTGCCGACCTGAAGTCCAGAGGGGCGGAGTTCGCCGTGGAGCCTCGGTCATTGCCCAACGGCCTCAAGATAGCCTTCGTCCGAGGCCCGGATGACGTTCGCGTGGAGCTGGTGGAGAGGCCCAAATAAGGGAGGCAGATGTGAAGATTGGCATCTTTGTGTACGAAGCAGCGGAGTCGCTGGATTCGGCCGTGCTGGCGTAGAGGGCTGAGGAGCTGGGATTCGAGTCCTTCTGGGTCCCGGAGCATGGCATCATCCCGGTCAAGCGCACCTCACCCTTTCCAGGTTCTGCCGACGGCAGCCTCCCCGACTACTACAAGCGGACCGTAGACCCCTTCGTCGCGTTGGCAAGGGCCTCCGCGGTGACAAAGACCATAAAGCTGGGCACGGGGATTTGCCTTGTCCCGGAAAGAAACCCTCTGCTCCTTGCCAAGGAGGTCGCCACCCTGGACTACCTCTCCAATGGCCGGTTCATTTTCGGCATCGGGGCAGGCTGGCTCAAAGAGGAGTCGGAAATCATGGGGGCCGACTTTCCCCACCGCTGGACCCAGACCCACGAGGCCATCATGGCTATGAAGGAGCTTTGGACCAGGGATGAAGCCGAGTATCACGGTAAATACTACGACTTCCCGCCCGTCCGGTCCTTCCCCAAGCCGGTGCAGAAACCCCATCCCCCCATCTTTCTGGGAAGTCTGGGCAGCAGGAACGTATTCAAGCGGGTGGTGAGGTGGGGCGACGGCTGGATGCCCACCCGCAGCTCGCTGGAGGAGATAAGGCAGGGCCGCGCCACCCTCAACGAACTTGCCGAGCAGGCCGGACGCGACCCCCAGTCCATTGATGTCATGGTCTTCGGTTCCTCGGGCAAGTTCAGGGACCGGGAGTCCATAAATGATATGGAGGAAGCCGGTGCAAACCGGATAACCGTCTGGCTAACCCATACGGTGGGCGATGAGGCCCTGAAGGATATGGAGGAGATTGCCCGGCAGGTACTCT
>JAGWBG010000040.1 GCA_021296015.1 Dehalococcoidia bacterium
GCCACGGATGCCCAGAAAAACATCTACGTCACCGACGAATGGATGAACCGTATTTCCATCTTTGATAAAGGGGGCACCTTCCTTAGCTCATGGGGGTCTCCCGGAAGCGGTGACGGCGAGTTCAATCGCCCCTCGGGAATTGCCATAGATGTACAAGGCGACCTTTATATTGTGGACAGCCTCAATCATCGTGTCCAGAAATTCACCAAGGATGGTAAGCACCTGGATACCTGGGGCAGCCTGGGTAGCGGTGACGGCCAGTTCGATTCTCCCTGGGGCATCACCATAGACGGTGATGGGTATGTGTATGTGGCCGACCACAGAAACCACAGGGTGCAGAAGTTCACCCCGGAGGGCGAGTACGTGGCCCGGTTTGGCAGCTACGGAGCAGGCCAGGGAGAGCTGGACCGTCCCTCCGGTGTAGCAGTAGACCCGGACGGGGACGTGTACGTGTGCGACTGGGGCAACAACCGAGTGCAGATATTCACACCCGATGGCAGGTTCATTACCAGTCTAGTCGGAGATGCTCAGACACCGTCCAAGTGGCACAGGGATGTGATAGAAGCCAACGCAGACGTAGCCAAAGCCCGTCGCAGGGTCTACACTCTGGAGCCTGAATGGCGGTTTGCCTTTCCCACGTCGGTGATCTTTGACGTAGAGAAGTCGCGGCTCATGGTAACTGCCACCCAGCGGAGCCGACTCCAGATATACAACAAGGTAAGGGGATACCTCGAGCCTCAGTTCAACTTGTAGGGTTAGCCCTTGGTGACGCCGCGGCATCGCCGGTTAGCTATATCCCATGCCAGTAAACGGTTGAAGCTACTCCGAGTAGCATAGTGAGGTTATCGCATCAATGATGGAGGAAATGTATCTTCTGATAGCCAACGATAATCCTAATATACTATGCTCTGAGGTCCCGGCGAAAGTGTTGGAGGCGGCTATTGCCGATGCGAATGAGCCGTCGGAGTCCTATGCCGACTTCTTACAGGCCGGGCATACCCAATGGCTGCTGCAGAAATATGGGCGAGTGACTCGCGGCAAGGCTGAGATAAGAAATGCCGTCGTGGTGCTGTGGCTGAGGGCTTGCCGGTTGCACTCAAACAGCGTGCTTGGTCGCCAGCTGGACCCGGACTGGGACAAGCCCTTCTTCTCCGACGAAGGTCTCTACGAATAGTGTAAAACCTACCGGCTAGCCGGCAGGCCCTAAAGGCGGGACCGTCATAACAGGGTTCCTGTTCTTCAAGTAGCTCTCCGTTACAAATGGCGAACCGAATCCGTACTTATCGGCACATTCCTTTACAAGGTCAAAGACCTCGGGCCTGAAGGTTAGGGGCGGTGGCCTGACACCGATCTCCAGGGTTCTCCTCATAAACGTGCCACTGAGCTCCTGCTTCCGGTCAGCATGTCCACAGAGACCCTCATAGGCGATGCCCTCGCAAGCGGGGCAGTACCACCACTCGAGGGTTACTACCGGCTTTATGCCTATGTCGGGCAACTCGTCGAATATCCTGTGGGCAGCGTAGGGGTCGTAGTAGGAGCCTACGCCGGCGTGGTCCCTCCCGAACATGTGGTGAGTGCAGCCAAGGTTCTTTCTGACGATGGCATGGAACACCGCCTCTCTGGGGCCGGCGTATCTCATATCCCACTGGAGAATGGAGGCCATATAGACGTTCTCTTTGAAATAGCCTGCGGCCCGAAGCATGTCCTGGGCCAGGATAATGGCTTCGTCAATGTAGTCTCCGGTCCGCTTCTCCCCTATGACAGCGTTCACCAGTATGGCGTCCGCGTTGGCGGCGAACCAGGCCCCCTTCATCAGCCACTCGTGTCCGGCGTGGGGAACGTTCCGGGTCTGGAAGGCTACCACCTTTGTCCACCCCCTCTCAGCGAGCCTTTCCCTTAGCTCTCTTGGGGTATACCAGAACTTCTCATAGGGTGGGTTCACATGCGGCGGATTGATGAGGGTCACTTTGCCACCCAGGAACCGGTCCTTATAGGTGTAGGTTCTTCTCACCCCGGGGTGGTTCTCGTCCCCGGTGCCGTAGACCTGGCGGGCCAGGTGCTCCTTGTCGTAAGCGTAAATCTCTTCCACGTCCAGTGTCGCCAGGGGCTGGTCCTGGTGGGTAAGGAGCAGCGTATCCCCTTCCCTCAAGGACAACCGGGTTATCTCCTCAAGCGATAAATCGAAGACTATGGGGATGCTCCAGACGTATCCACTGGCCAGTCGCATGTCTTCCACCACCGCATCAACGTCTGCCTTGAGCATGAACCCTTCAAGAGGCGAGAAGAAACCGTAGGATATGCCGACGCACTCGGAGGCTATCTGGCTTCTCACGGGTATCGTCTTTAACTCCCGGACTCTCTGGTCATCCGCCTGTAGTGGCGTTACTCTCTCAGTGAGCTTGCCGCCGTGGGGCGACAGGGTGTTATCAACCATATCCATTACCTGCTACACACGACTACTACGGTCCGTACTCCGGCTTTGGGACACACCATCCCACCGGGAGAGGGATGGTGTGTTGGTGATGGCATCCCCTCATCCTGACCTTCTCCCACCGGGGGAGAAGAAACCTCTCAGACATCCTCTTAGACCATAGGTTGTGCGAGGACCCCCGGGGCGATCTTCCTGCTCAGCCACCGGCCGTTGGAGGAGCTACCCGCCAGCTTGCCGTCCTCCACTATGACCTTTCCCCGCAGGATTGTCATTATGGGATAGCCCTCACACTGGAACCCGTCCCAGATGGAGTAGTCCGAGTCGGCGTGCAGGTCGTCCAGGGTGATTCTCTTCTTCATGTCGGGGTCCCAGAGGACGATGTCGGCGTCGCTACCCACGGCGATAGCGCCTTTCTGGGGATACATGCCCAGGATTTTGGCGGCGTTGGTTGAGGTTATGGCAGCGAAACGCTCAAGGGAGATTCGTCCCGTAGACACCAGCTTGGTGTACGTCACGGGCATACGGGTCTCGATGCCGTTGTGCCCGCCGCAGACCGACTCTATGGTATTGCCCCACAGCTTCACGTCCTTGTGGGTGGTGTACTCGTCGGTGGCGGTGGTGCAAATCGGGCCATCCACCAGACCCTGTTGAAGGGCGTCCCGGTCGTCGGCGAACTTGATGGCCGGGTAGGTGTGAATGGCGGTCCCGTTGGGCTTCTTGTAGTCATCACAGGTGAACTCAAGGTAGTTGTGAAGGGCCTCACCGTACACGGGCATATTCTGGCTGCGTGCCTCGGCTATGGCCGCCACTCCTTCCTTGGCGGTGGTGTGGACAAAATAGATTCCAGTTTCGGTGTGCTTGGCAAGTCGGAGAATCTTGCGGAAGGCCAGGTCTTCAGAGATATTGTTGTGTACCAGGTGGAGGTTATGGCCCTGGTCGTTCCCCTCCCTTACGAGCTTGTCCGTCATGTAGGTCACAACGTCGTCGTCCTCCGCATGGACGGCCATGATACCGCCGTGCTTGGCTACCTGCTCGAAGATAGCCCACAGATGGCCGTAAGGGCATCGGGCGGCGTGAAACGTGGTGAAGATTTTGAAGCTGGCTGCCCCACCCTGGATGGCCTCGCCAATCTCGCCAATCATGTTGGGGGGGACGTTGCCGGCCATAATGAAGTGGAAAGCGAAATCCGTGTAGGAGTGCCCGGTAAAGACATTCTTCCGGTCCTCCAACTGTTGCAAAATCGGCTCGGTGGACGGGGTTGCTCCCGGGGTTATGGGAAGCTCCCCGGCGAAATCTATAAAGGTGGTGACGCCCCCGAAAGCGGCGGCGCGGCTGGCTGCCTCGGGCGGTTGGGTCATCGCGTCGGGAATGCCGGACCACTCCCTCGGCACGGGAATACCAATGTGGGTATGGGGTTCGATACCTCCGGGCAGGACTACCTTTCCCGTGGCATCAATCGTCCTCGCTGCCTCCACTTCCAGGGTCCCGGGTAGGGCAACGGCGGCGATTCTCTCGCCCTGGATGCCAACGTCCAACTCCCCAACTCCCTCGGGGGTTACCACTCGACCTCCACGGATAATCAAGTCCAACATCCTTGTCCTCCTCTTCAGATTTCTTGCCAAGCACCCAAAAGCAGAAGTATCAAGTATATGGGTAACGGTCTCAGACTGTTCATATTCTACTCCTGCTATTAAGCCACCACAAGATGGCGTCGAGATATAGATTGAAATCCTGGACGAAGTACATTACACTCCAGGCTAAAAACCGAAGTATGTCTGGTGTATGCCTGACAAAGGAGGTGAGGAATGGCCGTACTGGAGGGTAAAGTCGCCATTATTACGGTAGCCGGTGGAATGAGGGGGGTGGGCCGGGCTACTGCATTGAAGCTGGCTGGACAAGGCGCTGATATAGCTCTGACCGACGTTCATAGGGAGCCGGATGACTTGCCCCCCGCTGAGGTGAGGGCAGGATGGCGAGCTATTGAGAGCGTTTCGGAGGAGGTGACAGCCCTGGGCAGTAGGTGCCTGCCCGTCTACTGCGATCTGGGCTATAGTGACCAGATACAGGACATGGTCAGCCGGGTGATGGAGCACTATGGACGGATAGATATTCTGGTCAACAATGCCAGGGCGATAGTTGGGAGAGATAAAGTGCCTGTGACTGAATTGCCGGAGGAAGTATGGGACCACTTCCTGGCCATAAACACCACCGCCGTCTTCTTGTGCACCAAGATGGTTGGCCGAGAGATGGTGCGCATGGGCAAAGGTGGGCGAATAATCAACATAGCCTCTGACGCGGCCAAGCGGGCCAACGCCATGGGAGCCGCCTACTCAGCCTCGAAGTTTGCCGTGCTGGGTCTTACCCAGGCTTCCGCCCTGGACCTTGCCCCGTATGGGATAAATGTAAACGCAGTGTGTCCGGGGCCGATCAACACCGACAGGCTCAGCTATTGGGAGAGGGCCAGAGCGGAAGATCAGGGAGTCCCCCTAGAAGAGTTCAGGGCGACAATAGTGGAAGAGTCTGGCAGAGCGACTCCACTGGGCCGCATCGCCGAGCCGGAGGACATAGCAGATATGATAAGCTTCCTGTCCTCCGACCAAGCCCGCTTCATTACCGGTCAGGCGTACAACGTAAACGGGGGGCTATTGTTCCATTGAGACACCCGTCACCCCCTGGCCTCCTCAGAGTATGATGAGGCCAGGGTAAGGGAGTTTGTCTCACCTGAAAAGACCTGCTCTAGTCAAGCGTCACGGCCACCGTCCGTATCTCTCCAAACTCCTTGTCGAGCTTCTGCCAGGACTCGCCACCGTCGTCGCTCTTGTACACGTAACCATAGAGGCTGGCGGCAACGATGGCGTTGGGGACCGCAGCATGGGTGCCAAACCAGTAGATTACCGAGTTGGGCTGCACCGGAAGGGGTGTAGTGCTCCAGGTCTGACCGCCATCCTTGGAGCACTGGATTGCCCCGGTCCGCCCGGGTATCGCGTCTCCATTGCCAACGAACATGACTCTGGGGTCATCCGCCTTTATAATCATGCCCCGGCAGTAGGAGCGGGTGTCCTCT
This sequence comes from Dehalococcoidia bacterium, assembly GCA_021296015.1. Lineage (GTDB taxonomy): Bacteria > Chloroflexota > Dehalococcoidia > Lucifugimonadales > JAGWBF01 > JAGWBG01. The sequence continues at coordinate 5,496 of JAGWBG010000040.1, forward strand.
TCTTGAAACTTGGGGAACAGATGATATTCCCAGCTCTCTCCTTCGTCGGTGCTGGTAGCGATTCCGAATGGGCTGGTGGCGTGCACCGACGTGGTCTGGCCGGGGTTGATTGCCATTCCATGAACGTCACCGTGAAATGGGTCGGGGCCAAGGTCGGGAAGGTGGACCCAGCTATCTCCGCCGTCCAGGCTCTTGTAGACGCCGTCAACCTCGATGCCGGCCCAGATGGTGCGGTGGTCTCGGGGGTCAACAATCATGTTGGTTGTCCGGGGCGTACCAACCGGGCAGGGATTGGTCACACCCAGAGACAGATGCTCCCACGTCCGGCCTCCATCCCGGGAGCGAAAGGCATCGGGCCTGGTGCCGACAAAAATAGTGTCTGGGTCCAGGGGGTCAACGGCCAGAGACCAGACTTGAGCGCCGTCTATTGGCACGTCCAGGTCCGTCCAAGTAGCACCTTTGTCTTCGCTGCGATAAACGCCAACGTCGGAGCCGGCCAGGATACGGCTTGGGTCGTCTGGGTACACGGCGAGGGCTCTCACGTTACACTCCGACGGGATGGGGTCTCGAATCCGGTTCCAGGTCTCTCCCCCGTCCGGGCTGACGGAAAGCCCACCGCCAACGGTTCCCACGCAAATCGTATAGTTCTTCGCCATCCCCATCTTCTCCTTTCGACTATAATATGGCAACATAATAGCTCAAGTCTTGAAAAAATGCTACTGAGGTGTGGTCATACCATCGCCCCTCGTGTCACTCCTAGGAGCGTAGCGACAAGGAGTCTAAGGCGGTGCTCAAAGGAGACCGGAATCAAAGCAATCCGCCTTCGGCGGACCAGAGGCGGACTCTGGGTGACAATTAAAAGATCCTAGGAAGTGAGGTATCGGCGGCGGTGATGCCGCCGTGACAACGGGAACATTTCAGAGAAGGAGGAGAGTCATGGTCGAGTCCGGTGGGCAGGGGCAAAGGACCTATGGCCAGTGGTGGGGATCCACTGAGGAGCAAGTCACCGTGGCTTTGGATGCAGTGCGGCAGGTGAGCCTCGCCGGCCTGCAATCCGTGGGTGCGACTGCCGAAGACGCGGCCTTTCTGTTGGACATCGCCCTGGACAAGGCCCTTCAGGGTGACCCCGTGCGGGGAATGGTGAGAGTGCCCGGATGGGTCAATGCCGCCCGGCGGGGAGACCTGGACTTGCGACCACATGTCCGTGTCCTTCGAGAGACCAGCGCCACGGCGACTGTAGACGGCGGCCCCAAGGCCGAACATGCCCTGGTATGCCGGCACGCCATAGACCTGGCAATCGAGAAGGCGCGACTTCACGGTGTGGGGTGGGTGAGCGCCCGTGCCCATGGAGAGATACTGACTCCGTTCATCAAGCGGGCTGTCGCTCAGGATATGGTGGTCATGGTGATGACCCAGAGTTTCCCATCCGTTGCCCCAATAGGAGGGATGGGGCCGTTCCTGGGCAACGCACCGGTTGGGTTCGGCATACCGGCGACAGGACACGCCCCGGTGATTCTGGATATGTCAGTTACGCAGACGTCCGCCACGCCTGTGGCTAACGCAGCCCGCCAGGGGCAGGAAATCCCTCCGGATTCAATCCTGGACGAGCGGGGAGAGCCGACTACGGACTCCAGAGAGTTTATCAGGCCGGATTGGACAGGCCCTGCATCCTACGTTCCCAGGGGCAGCCTTCTGCCCCTGGGGGGTGCGCGCAGCGGCCACAAGGGATACGCCCTGGTCTTTGTCGTGGGCCTATTGAGCTATCTCCTGAGCGACACCAGCCCTCCCTGGGACCTGGCCCGCGACCTGGAGCAGCCTGGGCGCTACGGGACCCTGTTCCTGGTGATAGACCCTTCCACTGCCCTTCCGGTGGAAGAATTCAAGAGCGGCGTGGATGAGTACATATACAGGGTAAAGTCGTCTCCCAAGAAGCCGGGGGTTGCGGATATTCTGTACCCTGGAGAGCGTTCTCAGCAGCTTCAACGGGAATGGAGGGAGCGCAACCAGGTGTCTATGCCTGCCAGTCACTACCATGCCCTGGTGGAGTTGGCTGGAGAGATTGGCATGGACGGGGTGCTGTAAGGCCCTATCGCCCACCCCTTTCTCTTAGCTATCAGGTCAGGGCCTTTTCCTCGCGCAGGCGCTCCACCTCCTGCTCCGAGAGGCCCAGGAGGTCCCGCAACACCTCGTCGGTGTGCTGCCCTATACAGGGGGCGTGGCGATACTTGAGCGGTGGTACGTTCCCAATGTCCCACACCGCTCCCACCATGCGGTGCCGCCCCGCCTCCGGGTGGTCCGTCCATACCACACGTCTCCGAGCTTTCAGGTGCGGGTCATTGAGCAGGTCCTTGGGGTTGAGGGCAGCCCCGGCGGAGACCCCCGCCTGCTGCAGCAGGTGCATGGCTTCGTAGTGGGAACGCTGCCGAGTCCACCGGGTGATGATGCCGTCCAACTCGTTATGGTGCTGCCACCGGACCGACGGTTCAGCAAAGAGGGGGTCTTGCGCTACCTCCGGCTGGCCGATGGTCGAGCATAGTGACCGCCACTCCTCCTCAGTGGATACTGATATGGCGACCCAGTGGTCGGCGCCCTTGCAACGGTACACTCCGTGAGGGACCTTGTAGGGGTCCCGGTTGCCGATGGCCGGTGGAGGATGCCCCACGCGGCTGTACTCTGCCACCGACTCAGGGATGAAGTTTACAAAAGTCTCGGACATGGAAAGGTCAATGTGCTGGCCCTGGCCCGTCCTCTCACGGTAGTACAGAGCCTCCAGGATAGCCATGCAGGCGGCTGTGCCGCTTACCGGGTCAGGCAGTATGGTCCCCAGGATACGGGGCCGGTCCTCCGGGCTGTACCCGGTGACTTCGCAGACCCCGCTGAACAGGTTTACCGCACTGTGCATCCCCACGTATTCTTTCATAGGCCCAGTACGCCCAAAGGCGCTCACGGACAACATGATGATACTGGGGTTTAGCTCCTTGAGAGTCTCGTACCCCAGTCCGAACTTGAGCATGGTCCGGGTCGCAAAGTTCTCTATCACCACATCACTGACCTGAACTAACCCCTTGAATAACTCGACACCTTGAGGAGTGGTCAAGTCCAGCGTACAGCTGCGTTTGTTGGTTCCCAGGGCGTTGTACAGGGAGCCGGTGTTCGGGCCTTGACGGCCCTGGGCGAATGGGGGGCTATTTCGGCTGGTCAGCCGGTTGCTTGACTCGACCTGGATGACGTCGGCGCCCATCCAGGCCAGTATCCTGCCGCAATGGGGGACGGAAGCGCCTTGCCCCAGGTCCAGAACCCTCCCCGTCTCCGGTGAGGACTGCCTCCGGGCCACGTCGCCAATGCCCTGATTGTGCTGGCCCAGTTCCGGCGCGAGGGTGCGCAGTGTATGGGGTGTCCTGGTAAGCTTGAAGGGTGGGCCGGGGAGCTTGACCTCTTCCCCTTTCACCGGGGCACTCCATAAGTAGTCGCGGCTCTTTATCTTGTCCGAGTCCATCATTTGCCCCACTGTGAAGGCCGGGAAACAGGGGATGCTTCGGCTTTG
>JAGWBG010000330.1:0-1474 GCA_021296015.1 Dehalococcoidia bacterium
GAAGACTTGATGGACAGCTTCGCCTTCTAGGGCAGCCTGCTGCCAGCATTCCGCTATCAAAGTTAACTCCCCGCCCGTCAAGGCGGGGAGTTAACTATTGGCAGATGGGTCTCACGATTGAATCTGGAGCAATGAACGGCGCATATCAGTCACGAAACGATCAAAGGATTCATCCGCCCTGCTGGCGCGCTCAATATCCATAGCTTGGATCAGATCAGAAGCGCGTTCCAATCCTCCAAGAATTGGTTGGCGACCCGCCTCATAAATTGCTTGGGTCAACAGCTGCTTATATCTATCCCTATCGCACTTTTGGTCGGGAGCGCTGCAGCCCCGACCGTATACTTCTCGGAAAGCCGATCCGTCCAACAGTAGCCACCGCTCTATATGAGGGTCTGGAATGGCAAGGACCAGGGTGGTGGGAATCTGAAGATCGCGGAATTCTCGGGTTCGCCGATTAAGGCCCTGACAATTCGCGTCGGTAGCTACAATGATTAGTTCGGGGTAGAGCCCACCTTGATTACCCAGATCTCTGAGATAGTCGTGCAGAGCCTGAGCTACTCTGCCATGTCCTCTGACGGCGCTAATCCACTCAAGCTCCAGGGCAATTCTCTGCTCAGAAGCTATGCGATTCACCAGAGGCGTAATAATCTGATAGTGGGCAGAATCTTCCCCGAACAGGGCTGCCCTAACCATTAAAATCCCCCCGCCTGATCCGCTCCGATACAGGCAAGATGGACTCTAATCCTTCAATGGCTCTGTCATTGTCCTTTCTCTGCCCTATGGGTCCCCAAGTAGCAAACGCGTCTATATGGGTTTCCCTATCCATTTTTCTGGCCGCGTACAGCGAACTACCCGGAAGAAGGTCCGGCAAAATTGGTGAATGGGTAGTAACTATGTACTGTGTGGTACCAACGAACATTTGTGTTCTGAGAAATTCTGCAATGAGCTCTATTCGGCCCGGATGGACGCCGTTCTCAGGTTCTTCAAACCCTACTAGAGAAGGCGGTTCATCTGCGCCGGTTAAAGCGAGTATTCCCAGCATCCGCAGGGTTCCCTCTGATAATACTCGGGCGGGGATGGGCACATTATTCTCCCTGACGAAAAGCTCCACTTCCCCTAAGTCGCTAACCTCGACGTTTATGCCGTCCACATCCGGGAGCAATAGACGCATAGCCTTCTCTATATCCTCGAACTGCCGCGGCTTGAACGCCCTTAGAGTATTCAGATGTGCCGCCAGTTCCTCCCCCATCAGTCCTATATGCCGGACTTCCTTTACCGGCCCGGCAGCACGCATACGCTCCCTGGGTTCAAAGTAGAAGAACAGCCAACTTTCCAGTTCCCGCCTGGCAGCGGTCAGATGCGGGTAGTGGGGTGGATAGTGGGGCAAGGAAAGTATGGTGCGGTCCATATACCGGTCATAGCCAGTCGGATGGGACTGCCCCTCCAGGCGCATCGTTAATTTATCCCCTTCGGC
>JAGWBG010000330.1:1780-2140 GCA_021296015.1 Dehalococcoidia bacterium
TAAGGTGGTTCAAAGGCTTCCCGTAGGGTCCTGCTGGTAGCCATCCTGGATAGAAGCTGCAGAGCATCGAGAAAGTTGCTCTTGCCAGCCGCGTTTGGGCCAAAAAGAAGGGTTAATGGGGACAGGGTTACGTCCAAATCCTCCAGGGACTTGTACCCCTTGATATGAATTCGCTTTAACATCCCTAATTCCCCCCCTTCAACTCCTCTATCTGCGCTTCCAGGGAATATACGGTGGCCGTGTCCCCGTCGGACAGGCGGAAGCAACGGTCCAGGTACAATTGGGCCAGGCGCGAGCCCCGGCCGGTGGCTTCCCTGGCGGCGGCCAGCAGATTCAGCACCTGGAACTCCTCCGGCAGGT